>JABFVM010000087.1 GCA_013362785.1 Streptomyces sp.
CGGGGCCGTCTGCACCGCTATTTCACGATCGCGGGCGGCACGCACGTGGACGGGCTGTACGACACCCATCCGGACCGGCTCCGGCCGATCCTGCCCTGCTACCGGTCGGCGTTCGACGCGCTGGTGTCATGGGTGGAGCGAGGCACCCGACCGCCCGCGGACCGCACCGTCGGCAGGCCCGCGAACGGCGATGTGCTCAACTCCTGCGCGCTGTCCACCCCGGTCGCACCGGCGGCCGGGTGAGGGTCAGCGGCCGAGTTCCTTGCGCGTGGCACGGCGCAGCCTGCGCCGCTGTGACGGGTCGAGCGTGAGGTACGCGGCGGCCGGGACTCCCAGGACTATCAGGAGCGCGGCCCACCAGGGCAGCCAGATCAGCAGGATGATGCCGGCCGCCACACCTCCCGCGGCGATCTTCGCGTTCTTCGACATCTGCGTCGCCTCCTTCGCGGCCACTGCCGCTGTCTGACCTGAGAACGGGTCCGCGCTTCCAGCGGTTCCGAACCGCGACTCTGAGACGACCCTGAGGTGCGGCCCCTACGGGGTCAGATACCCAGAGATTCCCGCACCCACCGACGAGTGACACAGGTCACGACTCAAGGATGCCGGGTTCGCCAACGGCGTGCTGTATCCTCGGCCACCCAACCGCCAGTAGTCAAATTTGAGGAGTGCTGCAGAGCTGTGCCGAGGCTTTCCGGAGCAACACCGTCCGAGATCTCCGAACTCGCATCCTGCTGTGCCGTCTTCGTACCCGGTGATCCGGCCCGCACCGGCCGGGTCGCCTTCTGGCGAGCCGACGGCGACACCGCCCCGCTCGTCGCGTCCGGATCCGTCGAGGACCTGGCCGTCGCCCTGCCCGGCGAGGACGGTGTCGAGGTGCTGAGCGTTCCGGCCGTCGTGCTGCCGGTGCGAGCCGCTCTGCCCGTGCTCACGCGCGTGCGTGCGGACGCGCAGGGGCACCGAGCCGCCGCTTTCTGGGGCGCCGCCTCGGTACTGGCCCTGCAGCTCGTGGCACGCGGTCTGCTGTTGCCCGGCCTCTCGGCCTCCGACCACGACGCCTGGCGCGTCGGCCCCCTGCGCCCCGAGGACGTCGAACGCATCCGCGCCCTCGCCGCCGCGATGCCGCCCGAGGCGCACGCCGTACCCCTGGAGGGCGCCGCATCGCTGCGGTTGCCGGACCCGGAGCGACTGCTGCGGGCCTTCCTGGACGCGGTCGCCGACGCACTGCCGCGCTCTCCCGCCGCGCCGCTGGTGACGGGCGGGCCCGCCTATGCGGCGCAGCAGCCGCGGCACGTCCCCGAGCAACGCGCGTGGGCCGCCGATGTCGCCGCGGGCCACGACGCGGGCGTACGGCTGTCTCTGCGGCTTGAGGTGCCCGGCCTCGCCGCGACGACTCAGGAGGACGCGGGGCTGTCGTTCCGGGCGGTACTGCAGGTGCACAGCGTGAGCGATCCGACGCTGGTCGCGGATGCCGGTGCCGTGTGGGCGGGTGACGTCCGGGCGGGGGCCGCCGCCTTCGGCCCGCGGGCGCGGATGGACGCCCTGCTGGCGCTGCGCCGGGCCGCGCGTGCCTGGAGTCCGCTCACGCCGTTGCTCTCGGCGGCCGTGCCGGACGCCGTGGACCTCGCCGACGAGGAGGTGACCGACCTGCTGGGACAGGGCGCCCAGGCCCTGGCCGGTGCCGGCGTCGACGTGCACTGGCCCAAGGAGCTGACCCGCAAACTGACCGCCCGCGCGGTGATCGGTCCGCCGGACGACGAGTCCGTGCCGGGCAGGCTCTCCTCGGACACGCCGTCGTTCCTGTCGGCCGACGCGCTGCTCGCCTTCGACTGGTGGTTCGCGCTGGGCGACCAGCGGCTCACGCGCGAGGAGCTGGACGCTCTCGCCGAGTCGAACCGCCCTGTGGTGCGGCTGCGCGATCAGTGGGTCCTCGTCGATCCGCAGGAGGTCCGACGCGCCCGCGCGCAGCAGGACCACAAGGTCACCCCCATCGACGCGCTCGGCGCCGCGCTGACCGGCTCCACCGAGGTCGACGGCCGCCAGGTCGAGGTACGGCCCACCGGGTGGCTCGCGACGCTGCGCGAACGGCTGGCGGATCCCGAGGGACAGGAGCCGGTCGGCCAGCCCGCCGCCCTCGCGGCGACCCTGCGGGACTACCAGCGGCGGGGCCTGAGTTGGCTTGCCCGGATGACATCCCTGGGTCTGGGCTGCTGTCTCGCCGACGACATGGGCCTCGGCAAGACGATCACCCTCATCGCGCTGCATCTGCACCGGCAGTCCGACGCCGAGTCCGCCGGTCCGACGCTGGTCGTGTGTCCGACGTCCCTGATGGGCAACTGGCAGCGCGAGATCGAGAAGTTCGCGCCCGGCACGCGCGTACGTCGCTTTCACGGGGCGCGGCGCGACCTGGACGCCGTCGGGGACGGGGAGTTCGTGCTCACGACGTACGGCACGATGCGCATGGACGCGGGTCGGCTCGGCGCGGTGCCGTGGGGCATGGTCGTGGCGGACGAGGCCCAGCATGTGAAGAACCCGTACTCGGCGACCGCGCGTGAGCTGCGTTCCATCGGCGCACGCGCACGCGTGGCGCTCACCGGCACGCCCGTCGAGAACAACCTGTCGGAACTGTGGGCGATCCTCGACTGGACGACTCCCGGCCTCCTGGGCCGGCTGGGCACCTTCCGCACGCGCTACGCGCAAGCCGTGGAAGGCGGCCAGGACCCGGCCGCGGCCGAGCGTCTCGCCCGGCTCGTGCGCCCGTTCCTGCTGCGCCGACGCAAGTCGGATCCGGGGATCGCGCCGGAGCTGCCGCCGAAGACTGAGACCGATCACGCCGTGTCCCTCACCCCCGAACAGGCGGGCCTGTACGAGGCCGTGGTCCGCGAGACACTCGCGGAGATCTCCGGTGCCGACAGCATGGCGCGACGCGGCATGATCGTGAAGCTTCTGACCGGCCTGAAGCAGATCTGCAACCACCCTGCCCAGTTCCTCAAGGAGGAGCGGCCGAGAATCGTCGGACGGTCGGGGAAGCTGGAGTTGCTGGACGAGTTGCTCGACACCATCCTGGCCGAGGGGGCGAGCGTGCTGGTCTTCACGCAGTACGTGCGCATGGGACGCCTCATCGAGCAGCATCTGGCCGCCCGTGGCACGCCCTCACAGTTCCTGCACGGCGGAACGCCGATCGCCGAGCGCGAGTCGTTGGTGCGCCGCTTCCAGGACGGCGAAGTGCCCGTCTTCCTGCTGTCGTTGAAGGCCGCGGGCACCGGGCTGAACCTCACCCGGGCCGAACATGTCGTGCACTTCGACCGCTGGTGGAATCCCGCCGTCGAGGCGCAGGCCACCGACCGGGCCTACCGCATCGGCCAGACCCGGCCCGTGCAGGTGCACCGGCTGATCGCCGAGGGGACCATCGAGGACCGCATCGCCGACATGCTGAGCCGCAAGCGGGAGCTGGCCGACGCGGTGCTCGGCGCAAGCGAAGCGGCACTGACCGAGCTGACGGACGCCGAGCTGGCCGATCTGGTGGAACTGCGAGGGGGCGCACGATGACGCGACACGACGGTGACATGGAGCGCACGTTCGCCGCACTGCCGCCCGCGCATGGGCGGGGGTTCGCGCAGACGTGGTGGGGCCAGGCCTGGCTGAAGGCGCTGGAGGAGACGGCGCTGGACTTGCAGCAGCTCAAGGCCGGCCGCAGGCTCGCGCGCGCGGGTGCGGTCGGCGCGGTGTCGGTGCGACCAGGGCGTATCACGGCCGTCGTACAGGGCCGCGACCGTACGGCGCATAGGGCCGATGTGCTGCTGGAGGAGCTGTCGGAGCAGCAGTGGGATAGCTTCTTGGACATGGCCGTCGAGCGGGCGGGCCATGTCGCGGCGCTGCTGGACCGCGACATGCCGCCGCACCTGGTGGAGGACGCGGCTGCCACCGGCATCGAACTGCTGCCGGGCATGGGCGATCTGGAGCCGGAGTGCGGCTGTGGCGCCTGGGACCACTGCGGGCACACGGCCGCCCTCTGCTATCAGGTGGCACGGCTGCTGGACCAGGACCCCTTCGTCCTGTTCCTGATGCGCGGACGCGGCGAACGCGACCTGCTGGACGATCTCCAGGCGCGCAGCGCCACCCCTGTCGGCACGCCGCCCGAACCGTCCGCGTCGGCCGAACCGGAGGGCGTCGACGCCGCGGAGGCGTATGCGACCGGTGACATCCTGCCGCCGCTGCCCGCCGTTCCCGAGCTGCCCGCCGAGCCGGGAGCACCGCCGTCCCTGGACACCGAGACGCCTCCCGCGCCCGGCGTCGATCCGGCCGCCCTGGAGTTCCTGGCCGCCCGGACGGCAGCGGAAGCGCACCGTCTGCTGGCGGACGCTCTCCGTGCGAGTCCGGAACAGCAGGCGATGGAGGCGGAGTTGACGCTCGCCGAGGACGCGGTGCGTTTCGCCGCCGGATCTCCCGCCGAGGAGATGGCGGAGCGGCTGGCCGACGGGGCGGGGCGTGGCCGGGCGGGGCTGGCGCTGGGGGTTCGTGCCTGGCGTCTGGGAGGCGTCGCAGCTCTGTCCGTGCTCGACGAGGAGTGGACCGTCGAGGGGGAGACGCTCGCACGCGCGCGTGCCGCCCTGGAGTCCGCCTGGGACGAGGACGAGCGCCCGTCGCTGCGGGCGCGGGGCAACCGTTGGACGGTCGTCGGTGCGCCGAGCCAGCTGCGCCTGGGGCGCGACGGCCGCTGGTGGCCGTACCGCGAGGAACTGGGCCGCTGGGTGCCCGCCGGAGGCTCGGCCCTGGACCCTGCGACGGCGCTGGCCTCGACGCGGCCCACGCCTGAGGACGGGGCACCGTAGCGCGTGCGCACGGGTGGCCCAGGTGAGCCGCACCGAAGCGGTCGGGGCGGAAGTCGGCTCGACGAGCGCCCGTCGTCCTGCGTTCACCTCATGGTCGTACGGCGTTCCACGCGGGCTCCAACTGTGGCCGCTGTCAGCGAACTTGGTTCACAGGAGGCCCGATGTCCCCGCACACCACCGGTAGGCGCAGCAGCCGCCGCATCGTCGCCGGAGGCGTACCCGTCGCCGTGATCGCGGCGCTCGTGGCCGCCGGGCCCGCCTCCGGCGCCGGGGACGAGGGCGGCAGCGCGCGTGTCGTGCGTACGGCGACGCTCGGCGACCTCCCGCTCGGCGCGTTCAGCAACGCGCTGCTGCCCGGCACCGTGGACAACGACCGGGGCGTGGACCTCGGCGGCATCGGCAGCGACATCTACCCGGCGGGCCGCAAGGGCGAGTTCTGGACGGTCACCGACCGCGGCCCCAACGGCCAGATCAAGGTGGACGGCAAGAAGCGCCGTACGTTCCCGGTGCCGGGCTTCGATCCGGCGATCGTGAAGATCCGGGTGTCGGGAGACACCGTGAGGGTGCTCGACGCGATCCCGGTCACGACCGCGTCCGGGAAGCCCGTCACCGGGCTGCCGAACCAGGAGGGACGCGACGAGGCGCCGTACTCGTACGACGCGCGGACTGCGCTGGCGTTCAACGCGAACGGGCTGGACACCGAGGGCATCGTGCGGGCCGCCGACGGGAGTTTCTGGCTCGTCGACGAGTATGGGCCCTCCCTTGTGCACGTCTCCGCGCGCGGGAGGGTTCTCACGCGCTATGTGCCCAAGGGGCTCGGCCTCACGGGCACGGACTACCCGGTGGTGGAGGCGCTGCCCGCAGTCCTTCTGCACCGGAAGATCAACCGCGGCTTCGAGGGGCTGGCGCAGCTGTCGGGCGGCGATCTGGTGATGGCCGTCCAGAGCCCGCTGTCCCTGCCGGACACGGACGCCGGGGAGGCGTCGCGCACCACGCGGCTGCTGCGGTTCTCGCCGAAGAAGAAGGCGGTCACCGCCGAGTACGCGTACCGCTTCGACCCGGTGAACGTGGTCGACCCTGGCGAGGACGACCCCTCCGAGCTGAAGATCTCGTCGGTCGTGTCCGTGGGCGGGAACCGGCTGCTGGTCGAGGAGCGCACCGACAAGGCGGCTCGGCTGCAGCTGGTACGTCTGGACCGCGCGTCGAACATCCTGGGTGGCCCCTGGGACGACGACACGACGTCTCCGTCGCTCGAACAGCTCGACGACCCGGCGTCCTCCGGTGTGCCGGTGCTGGCCAAGAAGCTGGTCGTCGACCTGGGCACGGTCACCGGTGTGCCGGGGAAGATCGAGGGCGTCGCGCGCGTGGACCACGACACGCTGGCTCTGATCAACGACAACGACTTCGGGATGACGGACGGCGCGGGTGCGTTCGACGCCCAGGGCCGGCTGGTCGACAGCGGTGTGGAGACGTCGGTGATCTACGTCCGGCTGCCGCGGGGCATCTGACGCCCGTTCACGAGGTCGACCGGCTACAGCAGCTCCTCGTCCGGTTACGGAAGCAGCGACTCAAGGTCGCTCGGCAGACCACTGGGCAGCTCGGTGGGCAACCCCGACGGCAGTGATGTCGGCAGATCGCTGGGCAGCTTGCTGGGCAACTCGGTCGGGATGCTGAACGACGGCTTGGGCGAACCGCTCGTGCTGCTCTCGGACGACGGCTTCTCGCCGGGCGAGTCGTCGCTCCCCGAGACCATCAGAACCACGGCCACCACGGCTCCGACGGCCACGATCACGGCGAGCAGGATGAACAGCGGGGTCCGCCGCCGCCCCGGTCCGCCGCCTCCGCCGGGCGGTTCCGACGGAGGCCAACCACCGTACGAGGGTGGGCCGCTGTCTCCCGGAGGGGGACCGTAGCCTCCTGAGGACCCTGTGGGGCCGTAGCCACCGGGAGGCGGTCCGAAGCCGCCGCCCGGTGGCGGCGTGTCCCCCGGCGGGCCGGGCGGCTGAGGCGGTACGGGCGGCATGGCCATACCGTCGAGAGTCGCCTCATATCCGTCAGGACGCGACCCCTGCGCGAGGGTTAATACAGCCCCATGCCCTGGATCGCACGATTCCGGCACACACCGCACCGGAGGCACCGCCCGCACGTGTGACCGCACCCTTCGACGGACGGGCCACACGTGAGGCGGGCCAGGCAGCCTCAGCCGCGGGCGCCCAGGAGATGGTCCATCGCCAGCTGGTCGAGGCGCTCGAACGCCATCCCGCGCGCGGCGGTCGCCTCGGCGTCGAACTCCTCGAAGGCCGTGCGGTCCGCGAGCAGTGCCTTGAGGCCGTCCGCGGCCGTCGGCTGGGCCAGCTCGTCCAGGCGGGAGGCACGCAGCGCCTCCTGGACCTCCGGGTCGGCACGGAAGGCGGCCGAACGCTCCTTCAGGATGAGGTAGTTGCGCATGCAGCCCGCGGCCGACGCCCACACGCCGTCGAGGTCCTCGGTCCGCGGCGGCTTGAAGTCGAAGTGGCGGGGGCCGGAGTAGCCGGCGCTCTCCAGGAGGTCGACCAGCCAGAAGGCGGCGCGCAGGTCACCGGCGCCGAAGCGCAGGTCCTGGTCGTACTTGATGCCGGACTGGCCGTTGAGGTCGATGTGGAAGAGCTTGTCCGCCCACAGCGCCTGTGCGATGCCGTGCGGGAAGTTGAGCCCGGCCATCTGCTCGTGGCCGACCTCCGGGTTGACGCCGTACAGCTCCGGGCGCTCCAGGCGCTCGATGAACGCGAGCGCGTGGCCGACGGTGGGCAGCAGGATGTCGCCGCGCGGCTCGTTCGGCTTGGGCTCGATCGCGAACCTCAGGTCGTAGCCCTGGGAGGTCACGTACTCGCCGAGGAGGTCGAAGGCCTCCTTCATGCGGTCGAGGGCCACCCGCACGTCCTTGGCGGCGCCGGACTCGGCGCCCTCGCGACCGCCCCAGGCGACATATGTCTTCGCGCCCAGCTCCACCGCGAGATCGATGTTGCGGATCGTCTTGCGCAGGGCGTAGCGGCGCACGTCGCGGTCGTTGGCGGTGAAGGCGCCGTCCTTGAAGACGGGGTGCGTGAAGAGGTTGGTGGTGGCCATCGGCACGGTCATGCCGGTCGCGTCGAGCGCCTCACGGAAGCGCTTGATGTGCGCCTCGCGCTCGGTGTCGGAGGACCCGAAGGGGATCAGGTCGTCGTCGTGGAAGGTGACGCCGTAGGCGCCGAGCTCGGCCAGGCGCTGCACCGTCTCGACCGGGTCGAGGGCACGGCGGGTGGCGTCGCCGAAGGGGTCCCGTCCCTGCCAGCCGACGGTCCACAGGCCGAACGTGAACCTGTCCTCGGGGGTGGGCTGGAAGCTCATGCCGCGGCTCCTTGCTTGCTGACGACTGCTTGCACGACTCGCTACGACTATTTCGTCATGGCGATTTACAAATTAGTATGCGCTCGCACCTCTGGGAAGAGACAAGATGTGTTTGTCACCCGATGAACCTGTAGCCGATGTCTTCGTTCCCGCAGAGCCGCGGAAAAAGGGAGAGCCCGATGTCAGCAGCCGAGGGTCCGCTCGTCGTCGGCGTGGACACGTCCACCCAGTCCACGAAGGCCCTGGTCGTCGACGCGTCGACCGGGCAGGTCGTCGCGAGCGGCCAGGCGCCGCACACGGTTTCCTCCGGGGCCGGCCGCGAGAGCGACCCGCGCCAGTGGTGGGACGCCCTGTGCGAGGCGCTGCGTCAGTGCGGCGACGCCGCGCGCGAGGCCGCCGCGGTGTCGATCGGCGGACAGCAGCACGGCCTGGTCACGCTGGACGACCGGGGCGAGCCGGTGCGTCCGGCACTGCTGTGGAACGACGTGCGCTCGGCGCCGCAGGCCCGCCGGCTGACCGAGGAGCTGGGCGGCGCGAAGTTCTGGGCCGAGCGCACGGGCTCCGTCCCGGCCGCGTCCTTCACGGTCACGAAGTGGGCCTGGCTGGCCGAGAACGAGCCGGAGTCGGTGCAGGCCACCAAGGCCGTACGCCTCCCCCACGACTACCTCACCGAACGCCTCACGGGGCAGGGCACCACCGACCGCGGCGACGTCTCCGGTACGGGCTGGTGGGCGTCGGGGACGGAGTCGTACGACGACGAGATCCTCGCGCATGTGGGGCTCGACCCGGCGCTGCTGCCCCGCGTGGTCCGGCCCGGCGAGATCGCGGGCACCGTGCGCGACAGCCATGACCTGCCGTTCTCCAAGGGCACCCTGGTCGCTCCGGGCACCGGCGACAACGCGGCCGCCGCGCTGGGCCTGGGGCTGCGTCCCGGCTCACCCGTGCTGAGCCTCGGTACGTCGGGCACGGTGTACGCGGTGGCGAAGCGGCGCCCCGCCGACCCGACCGGCACAGTGGCGGGCTTCGCCGACGCGCACGGCGACTGGCTGCCGCTGGCCTGCACCCTCAACTGCACGCTCGCCGTGGACCGCCTCGCCGCCCTGCTGGGCCTCGACCGCGAGGCCGTGGAACCCACCACCGGCCTGACCCTCCTGCCCTACCTGGACGGCGAGCGCACTCCGAACCTGCCGAACGCCTCCGGCATCCTGCACGGCCTGCGCCACGACACGACGGCCGGCCAGCTCCTCCAGGCCGCCTACGACGGCGCGGTCCACTCGCTGCTCGGCGCCCTGGATCTGGTCCTGGACGACGACGCGGACCGCTCGGCCCCGCTGCTGCTGATCGGCGGCGGCGCCCGGGGCACGGCCTGGCAGCAGACCGTACGACGGCTGTCGGGGCG
>JABFVM010000063.1 GCA_013362785.1 Streptomyces sp.
CCCGCACGCGAGTGGCTGACGACGGTGAGCGTGTAGGCGTCGGCGGTGTGCACGAGGCAGAGGTTCGCCGTGCCGGGCGGGGCGAGCTGCGGCAGCGGTACGACGCGGGTCAGGGGGCGGCCGTACAAGTGGCTGGGGTTGTCACGCCACTTGAAGGCGGTGCACAGGCTCGTGGTGACCTCGGGGCGCGCCAGGCTCCTGGCCATCGCCCCGGACAGCCATGGCACGTTGCGGGCGATCGTCTGCAGCGTGGGGAGGATCGCGCGGTGGGTGTCGCAGCGGTGGGGGAACGCCGCGACCAGGTCCTGGCACACCCGCAGCCGGGCCACCGGGGACACGGCGTCGACGGGCAGCGGGACGCGCAGCGCGGTGACGCCGTTGCCGAGCTGCTGTGCGTGGTGGCGGGTCCGCAGGTCGACCGGCACCGTGGCGTAGAAGGGGGCCGCTCCCCCGGGCCAGGAACGCAGCGGGCCGTAGCAGGCGTGCAGGGCGCCGGCGTAGGTGCTGAGCAGCAGTTCGTTGAGGGTGGCTCCGCGTCCTGCGGCGGGCTGGCGGCGTGCCGTGCGCATCACCTGCGGGTCGAGCTCCACGACGGCCACCGACGGCCGCGGCCGCCCGGGTGAGGCCGACGGCAGGGACCGGCCGACGGCCCCGATCCGGCGCACCTCCCGGCCCAGGGTGCCGGGACGCAGCGGCGGGCGCCGCTGCGCCGCGGCGAGCACATGGGTCGCGGCCGAGGCGAGCGGGGGCGGCGGTACGGCACCGTCCATCAGCAGCCGGAACAGGGTCTCCAGGGATCTGCCGTCCAGCAGGGCGTGATGGGCGAACAGCACGACGGCCTGCCGGGTGACCAGCAGCCGCCACAGCGGTCGTTCGGGCGGCAGCGTGTGACTGACACCGTCGGTGAGCAGGGACTCCAGGTCCTGGTCCGTGGCGGTGACATGGTCGCCGGGATCGAAGGACCGGGCCGCCGCCCACCGGTGGCCGGACAGTGCCGCCGGCCCGGTCGGGGGCTGAAGGACCCGGCTCATCCGGTCCAGCGCGCCCCAGCGTTCACGCACCCGGGACCGCAGCTGCTCCGGCTCGAACGGCCCTCCGGGAAACAGCCCGGCGATACCGATCGTGCCCGGCAGCCCGTTGCGCAGGTGCCCTTCCTCGATGGCCGTCAGCCGCATGCTCCGCAGCCTCCTTCGGTGATCAGCCGTGCGGTGAGTCGAAGACGACACACGCGTTGTGGCCGCCGAAGGCGAAACTGTTGCTGATCACCGGCCCGTTCGGGATCTTGCGCGGTTCGGCGGTGACCACGTCCAGCTCACAGCGGGGGTCCAGCCGGGTGAGGCACGCGGTCGGCGGTGCCAGCCCCTCCCGCACGGACAGGGCCGTGATCACGGCCTCCAGCGCTCCGGCCAGCCCCAGCCCGTGCCCGGTCACCGCCTTGGGCGCGGTCACGGGCACCGCGCGCGGGCCGAACAGGGCGGCGATGGCGTGGGCTTCCGCGAGGTCGTTCAACTCGGTGCCGGTGCCGTGCGCGTTGACATGGGTGACAGCGTCCGCCGTCGTACCGGCGTCGGCGATCGCCTGCTCCATGCACGCCCGCGCCCCGGCGCCGTCGGGATGCGGTGCCGTGAGGTGGTGGGCGTCGGAGGTACGGCCGTAGCCGGTCAGCGTGGCGTAGATCCGGGCGCCCCGCGCGTGGGCGAGGTCCAGCCGCTCCAGCACCAGGAAGGCCGCCCCTTCGGCGAGCACGAACCCTCGCCGCCCGGCGTCGAACGGCCGTGACGCGGCGGCGGGATCCTCGCACTCGGTGACCATGGCACCGGCCCGCCCGAAGGCCAGCGCGGTGGTGGGGGTCAGCGGGCAGTCGTGGCCGCCGGCCACCACGACGTCCGCGCACCCGGCCCGGATCATCTGCAGCCCTTCCCCCACCGCATGCGTCCCGGAGGCGCACGCGGTGGAGACGGTGAGGCTGGGCCCGGTGATGCCGAGCCCGGCGCTGATCCAGTACGCGCCCGCGTTGTGCATCAGCCGGGGCGCGTAGAGCACGTCGGGGTGTCCGATGCCGTTCTCCTGGCTGATCACCCCGCCGTACCCGGTGCCGGTGACCACCGCCCGCCGCCCGGGTGCCACGTGCAGCCCTCCGGCGTCCGTGACGGCGTCCGCGGCCGCGCACACCGCCATCTGCACCGAACGGTCGGCCCGGCGGACCTCCTTGGGCGTCAGATAGCCGGCCGGATCGAAGCCGGGCATCGGACACGCGGGGTAGACCACCGTGCCCTCGGCGTCGAACGTGTGCAGCGTCGTCGCCGGACGGCACCGCGCGAGGCTGTCCCACAGCGCCGCCGGCGTCGCCCCGGCGGCGCAGCGCACCCCCAGGCCCGTGACGGCGACGGCGTGCCGGCCGGTCATCGGGCGAGGGGGCTGTGGGCGGCGGGGGTGCGCAGACTCACGATGAGGTCGGCGACATCACCCACGGTGGACACCCCGGTCTTGTCGGTCCCGCGCAGGGACACGCCGAACAATTCCTCCGACGCCGCCTCCAGTTCGGTGATGTCCAGGCTGTCGGCTCCCAGGTCGGCGACGAGCCGCGCCTGCGGCACGACCACCTCCGGCGGCACCGACATCACCCGCGCGCAGAGCGGGCGCAGCGCTTCCCATACGTCGTCGCCGTGTTCCACATCCATGCAACTGCCTCCATTCCTGGTGCCGTCAGGGCTGAACTCACGCCGACGGCGTCGCCATCCGAGCCCATGTGTCGAACTCCGTGACGACCGCGTCGGCGAGCCGTCTCGCGTCGTCCCGCCGCAGGTTGCCCACCACGGTGAGCGTGAACGCGTCCCCCGCCTGTGCCAGGGCGAAGCTGACGGTGCCCGGGTGCTGCAGGGGCGGCAGCCCCACGGTGCGCACGAGCCGGCGCCCCTCGAAGGTGCTCGATCCGCCGGGCCACTTCATGGCTGTGGTCGCGGTCGCCGCGAAACAGGAACGGCGACCTCGATCGGTCAGCAGTCCGGTCACCCACGGCCCGGTCCGCCGAACCGCTTCCGCGGCGGGGAACAGCACACCGGCATGCACCGCGGCCCGCTCGGGCACCGAGGCCAGAGCGGCCTGACACGCCCGCAGCCGCGCCACCGGCCCGTCCACGTCGACGGGCAGCGGAACCCGAACGACCGTGAGCGTGTTCCCCAGTTCCCGCGGATTCGCCCGGGTGCGCAGATCACACGGTACGGCCGTGTAGGCGGGCTCCTCCCGCTGCCGCCAGCCCCGCACCGGCCCGTAGCTGGCCCGCAGCGCCCCGGCCACCGCGCCCACCAGCAGTTCGTTCAGCGTCGCGCCCCGGCCGTCGGCGGGCTGCCGGCGCGCCGACCGCACCAGGTGCGCGGGCAGTTCGCTCACCGCGACCGAGGCGTACGTGTCTCCCGGCGTCCGCATCGGAAGGGCCTGCCCGATGGCCGCCATCGCCCTGAGCTCCCGGCCCGCGGCGCGCAGCCCGGTACGCGCCAGCGGCACCGACCGCGCCGACTCCCGTGCCGCCACCGGGCTGTCCGTCAGCAGGCGCATCAACGTCGCCAGGGAGCGCCCGTCCAGCAGCACGTGCTGGGCCACCAGCGCCAGGGCGAATCCGCCGCCGTACGCCGCGCCCGGGATCACATGCAGCCGCCAGGGCGGAACGGCGCAGGTGAGCGGCCGGTCCACGCTGCGCGCCCACAGGTCGTCCAACTCGGTCCCGGTCACCGTGACATGCACAGCGGGATCGAAGGGCCCCGGTACCGCCCAGCGCACCCGCCCGCGCCGCCGGAACGGCCCCCGCCGTGCCGTCCCGCCGTCGTCCGGCGGCCCGTCGAGCACACAGCTCATCCGCTCCAGGCCGGTCCAGCGCTCGGCGACACGTGCCCGGACCTGATCCACGTCCGGCTGTTCACCGGAGAAGACCGCCGCCAGGCCGATGACTCCCGGACACCCGTTGAGCAACAGCATCTCGTCGGCACAGGACAGTCTCATGCGACAGGTCGCCCACCCTTCCTGGTAAACGACATCACCCTACACTCAGGGTTACGAACGGTCACTCAACGCACATGGCGCGCCCAACAGTCCGACGCCCGCCCCGTGGTGGAGCGGGCGTCGGACGAACGCTTCACACGCTCTACTTGAGCGCCGCGCTGTTGCAGCCCATGTCCGAACCGAGGTGGCTGTCCTGCGCACCCGGGCTGCCCTCACCGTTGAGCGCGTTCGCCAGCAGGCTGTTGAGGACACCGACGCTGCCGAGGACGTCGACGTTCATGTCGTGCGAGCGGCACTCGATGCCCTGCTGGATGTCGAGGTCGTGAGCCCCGCCCTCACCGTGGGCGACGGCGGTGCCGACGCCGAACGAACCGACACTGCCGAGGACGGCGCCCACGAGGGCGACCTTGTGAAGCTTGCGCATTTCTTCTCCGTTGGTCGAGCAGATGTGCTGTGCAGCAGATCGAGTTGGAACGGTGGACAACTACGGGAGGGATCAGCCGAGCTTCGGCAGACCCAACTGGCCCACGGGAGGCGCCTGAACCTGTCCGAGGCCGAGCCCGGGCACCTGCGGCACGCCGCCGCCCGTCGGGACCAGCGGGTTGATGAGCGGGTTCACCTGGGGGTTCACCTGCGGGTTCACCTGCGGGGCGACCCGCGGCGGCGGCTCCGGGTTGAACACCTGGGGCGCGTGGACCTGCGGGGCGACCTGCGGCATGACCTGCGGCGCCGTCTGCGGGGTGACCTGCGGCACGACCTGCGACACCGGCGACTGGGCAGGCGACTGCGGGGCGGAGCGCGGCCCGTTGGAGGCCTCCGCGGCGCCGCCCGACATGGCCGAGGCAGAGGCGTGACCGCTCTGCGGCTGCGGGGCGGGCGCCGGAGCGGGGGCCGGAGCAGGCGCGGGCGCGGGAGCCGGGGCCGGGGCGGGGGCGGGAGGCGTGTACTGCGGTGCCGGGGGCGCGTACTGGGGCTGCTGAGTCGCGGTCTGCGCGACGCCCGTCGAACGCGCCTCCGCGACGGCGTGCGGCCCCGGGTAGGGAGCGGGCGCCGGCGGCGCGTACTGGGGCGGCGCGTACTGGGGAGCGGGCGCCGGGGCTGCGTAGTACTGGGGAGCGGGCGCCGGGGCTGCGTAGTACTGGGGTGGCGCGTACTGGGGGGCTGGCGCCGGGGCGTAGTGAGGTGCCGGGTACTCGGGAGCAGGCGCTGGAGCGCCGTACCCATAGGGATATTCGGCGGCCTCGCTTACGCCGGCGCCGATGGCGGTCAATCCGCCTGCCGCCGCTACGACGAGCGCGGCCTTGTGAAGCTTGCGCATGGAACCCTCGGCCCTTCATTACCTGTGCAGGGAATCCGTTTATTCAGTGCAGTCTTGCGTGCGCTCAGTCTGATATTCGTACTGCGCCCTTACAGGGGTAATGCCTGAGCTGTCATGTGGACTTCACGCTGGAGTCGGCAGCGGATCCCGTTGCCCCTCTCTGACTGCTGATCGCTGCCCTCTCCCAGCTGGCAACGACAATTAATGGGCCGGGTCACGGGATGAGAAAGTCCGTCACTCAATTGCCATCTATCCGATAAAACGTTATGCGGATCGTCGATGATTTACGGCACCGGCAAATGGGTGAGCACACTCGGACACACGTGACCGGCAATGCACCTGCCTCGTTCCCCACAGGGTCAGAGCAAATGGCTACAGCACTTCCATATGTTCCACGCACAGGTCAATGAAGGGCCGAGGTTCCATGCGCAAGCTTCAGCAGGTCGCGCTCGTCGTCGCAGCAGCCAGTGGACTGTCAGCCATCGGCGCCGGCCCCAGCGTCGCGGACGCCCCCGTCCCATACCGGGGCGCCACTCCGCCCCCCGTCGGCCAGCAGGACGCCCAGGCCCACACCTGGACCCGCTCGCAGGCCAGCGTGTCGACCCCCGGCGGCCATCAGGCCCCGCCGCAGCGAATGGCGGCCCCGCAGCGGGGTGCCGAGGTCAGCCCGCAGGTCAGCCCCCAGCTGAGCCCGCAGATCAACCCGCAGCTCTCGCCCCAGCCCGCCTCCTCCGGCGAGGGCTTCTTCAGCCAGTCCAACCTCTTCCGCCCGGCCCAGGAGTGCAGCCCGCAGTCCCTGCTCAACGCGAACGTGCCGATCGCCGCCCTCGCCGCCGCCGACGCGCGCGGTGTCGACTGCGACCAGGCCAACAGCCAGGCGAACTCCGCCGCGAACGCCCGCGCGACCAGCTGACGCACCGACCGCCACGACAGCGCTGGTCACAGCCCTTCACTGGAGGGCTGTGACCAGCGCTTTTCCTTTGAGGTATGCGACTTCCGGGTGTTTCTGATACGAGATCAAGAATCCCGGCGCGCCGTTCGGACATATCGGATATTCAGCACTAATCTTCGGTAACTGTACGAAGTCGATCCTTCACGGATCGCACACACACCTCACTCCACCGGAGATGACATGCACAAGCTTCGCAAGGCTGCCGTCCTGGTCGTCGCCCTCGGCAGCGTCGGGCTCCTGGGCGCCGGCACCGCCGCCGCCGACCAGGGCGGCCACGGCGGCAAGGACGGGGGCAAGTTCAGCGTCCTGCAGAGCTCCAACTGCAAGTCGCACGACCTGAACGTCGACGTCCTCGGTCAGGTCGGCATCCTGAACGGCCTGCTGGGCAACGCGCTCAACGGCGAGGGCAACGCCGGTGGGCAGGACACCCACCTCGGCTCGTCCATGGGCTGCAACAACAGCGCGTTCTAAGCGCATGACGGCCGCCTAGCCGGCCGACAGCGGGAACAGAGTCCCGGTACCGAGCCCAGCGCCCGGTACCGGGACTTTTTTATGCCCGCATTTATCATACCGGGGCCTATTTCCCGACCTTCGGCCAAGACGGTGAGAGTTTCCCGAATTCGGCGTGCCTCCGATTAATGCCGAATACTTCTTATTAACCTCCGTAACTGTTCGAAGTCGATCCATTACGGATCGCATCCTCTTCACTCCACCGGAGAAGAAACATGAACAAGCTCCGCAAGGCTGCCGTCCTGGTCGCCGCTCTCGGGAGCGTCGGAATCCTGAGCATCGGCGCTGCTCACGCCGACCAGGGCGGCTGGGGCAAGAGCAGTCAGGGCAAGGGCGGCAACAGCGTCAGCGTCCTGCAGAGCACCAGCTGCAAGTCGCACGACGCCAACGTGGACGTCCTCGGCCAGGTCGGCGTCGCCAACGGCCTGCTGGGCAACGCGCTCAACGGCGAGGGCAACGCCGGCGGGCAGGCCACCCACCTCGGCTCGGACATGGGCTGCAACAACAGCGCCTTCGACAAGTAAGGCGCACCCTCCCCGGTGCCCCGGCCACAGGCCGGGGCACCGGTCTTTTGCCCCCCGGCTTTCGCCCCGGGGAAAAGAAAATGCCGGACCGGGAGCAACTCCCGGTCCGGCATTCGCCGTCCGCGCTCAGAACTTGAACTTGAACTTGGGCACCTTGACCCCCTTGGGCAGGTGCGTCGTGTTGGAGCACTCCACGACCGGACCGGACCGCTCGGACTCGCCGTTGAACGCGACGCGCGGGTGCTCGGTGACCTCGCAGTCATGCGCCTGCTTGATGGCGTACCCGCGCTTGTCCTTGATGACGTTCTCGCTCTTCTTGATGCAGACGATGTCCCCCTGGGCGGTGATCGTGCACGCGCCCTTGGAGTCGCCATCGGCGTACGCCGGCGCGGCGGCACCGCTGTAGATCACGGCGAGCGCCCCGAGCAGCCCGGTGACGGTTGCGATCTTCTGTCGACCGATCATGTACTGCGTCCTTTGCGATCGAGGCCCGGGCGACCGCGCCGACGACCGGCGCCCACCCGAGCCTTGGAGAACGTGGAAATACGGGATTCGCCGCCCGACGCGTTCTCGACTTCGTCCGGCGACGACACTGCAGCAGCCCGGACGCGCACCCCTGAGGGTTCTGCCGCGCGTCCGGGCTGCTTTTGCTAAGGGTCCGACGGATACCGATGCGCCTGCCGTGAATAACGCCCTATGAGGCCGACCGTGGCGCGGAGTACGGAGCCATCCGCCCCGCGATCGTCACGACGACAATCGCAGTGCCCTGAAACTCGCGCATCGATTCCTCGGTGCTTTTATTACTGGGCAGCGGGAGCGGAGTACTCGCCGTAGGCGTATTCCGGCGCCTTGGTGGCGGCTTCCGGCGCGGCCTGCGGAGCGGCAGCGGCCTCGGGCGCGGCCTGCGGAGCAGCGTGCGCCTTGTCGGACGGAGCGCCCCACGTCCCCATGGCGTTGGCCGTCGAGGTGGCCACCGCGGTGACGTTCTGGGCGTCCCAGCCGTCCTCGTGGGCGAACGCGGAACCGGCGGCACCGAAGGCGGACAGCCCTGCGACAGCGGCGGCTACGACGGCAACGCGCTGAAACCTGCGCATAGTTTGACCCTTTCTTCCCGGGCACGTAAGCCCTGGTTGACTACTTAGTGTGAGCATATACACGTAATCCGTAGCAATTTGGGATCTTTGACCCTTCTCTGTGTCGTGTCGGCCCATGGCGACGAGCCCTTTCGTTCGTCCCGCCATGGACGTGAAGGGAATTGAGGAAGCAGGGGATACGGCCGTCGTGCGCGCACCGTTCTCCCGTGAGAGGAACGACGTTTCCCCGAGGGCGAGTCACGGGCGGCGAGGGACGGTCACCCGTTTGCCGACCCACGAAACACGGAAACAGCTGATGGCCGGACCAGGTCAACCCGGTCCGGCCATCAGCTGTTTGAGAGACGGGGAGGCGTCGGAGGTTACGCGCCGCCGCCGAAGAGGTGCTGAAGGGCGCTGCCGACGGCACCGATCTCGGGGGCGTTGTCGGTGTTGTCCGTCGTCGGCATCGCGGGCGTCGCCGCGGGCGTGATGTCGCTGCAGGTGATGTGGGGGCCGATCCGCGTCTGCCCGTTGGACAGCAGACCCGGTGCGGGAACGGTCACGGGCTTGCTCGGCTGGCAGTTCACCGACCGTCGGACGATGTAGTTGTCACCCTGCGGTGTCTCGCCCGTGAGCTGCTGGGTGCACCTGATCATGCCCTCGCTGTCGGTCGTACAGGCGGGCGGGGCCGCCGCGGCGAATGCCGGGGCGATGCCGATACAGGTCAGGGCGAGGCCGCCGAGAAGCCCCGAGACGGCCGCGATCTTCTTTCCGTTGAACATGTGTTGCGTCTCCTTCGTGAGGGGTGCCCGGGGCGCCGTGCGCCGTGAACTGCCGCGCCGGGCCCCGGAGGTCGGAGATACGGGCCCCCGCCCACCCCATGTCCGGGGTGCTCGGGGCCGTTTCGCTTACGAAGTGAAGGACTGACCCGGGCTTCGAGGGAGTTCGGCGACAGCGATCCCGTACGGGCCACGGGAGCGGACCCGCGCTCCGGGCAGCCGTACATGAACGGGCCCCCTCGGGGATCGACCCCGAAGGGGCCCGCGGAAGGCGTCGCGCACGACTACGCCGCCGACCTCAGCCCGTGAAGGCGTTGTTGAACTGACCGCAGGTGGTGTCGAAGGTCTCGGAGAGACCGAGCACGGCGACCGGGACGTCGGTCGCGGCAACC
>JABFVM010000354.1 GCA_013362785.1 Streptomyces sp.
TCCGGCCTGTTCCAAGTGCCGTAGCGCCATCAGCCTGCTCGACGCCGAGGGGGCCGACTACACCGTCCGCCGTTACCTGGAGGACGTACCGACCGAGGACGAGATCCGCGGCGCACTGGACCGACTCGGCCTGGAGCCCTGGGACATCACGCGCACCCAGGAGGCGGCCGCCAAGGAGCTCGGGCTCAAGGAGTGGGCCCGGGACGCCTCGGAGCGCGACCGGTGGATCAAGGCGCTCGCCGAGCACCCGAAGCTCATCCAGCGGCCCATCATCACCGCCGACGACGGCACGGCGGTCGTCGGCCGCACCGAGGAGGCCGTACGGGACGCTCTGTCCCGTTAGTTGAGGGTTTGTCGCTCGGCGGGTGCCGGGGCGGTCCGCGGTGTTACCCTCCGCCGCCATGAGCCTCGGTGATCAAGGAACGCCGCCCGGACAGTACGGACAGCAGCCGTACGGGCAGCAGCCGTATGGACAGCAGCCCGCCCCCTACGGACAGCAGCCCGACCCGTACGCCCAATGGGCGGCCGAGCAGGGACGAATACGCAGGCGACGGCGCACCAGGTGGGCGGTGGCCGCCGGGACGGGCGTCGTCCTCGTGGCCGCCATCGCCGCCGGTCTGGCGATGTACACGGGCGGGGACGGCGGCGACGAGGCGGACGCCCCGGCACCGGCCGCGGCCCCGACCACCGCCTCCGATACGCCCGTTCCGTCCGTCAGGGTCGACATGCCCTCCGACGCGCCGACCGCCCTCCCCTCCCTGCTCGCACGGCCCGTGATCCGCCCGGAGCAGGCGTTCCCGGAGAAGAGCGTGCGCCTCAAGGACGGCTCCCGCTACACCCGCGTGGACCTGGCGAGCACCACCGAATGCGCCCGCGGGATGTCGGCGGAGCTGGCCGAGCTGATCGGACAGGGCAAGCCCTGCTCCCGGTTGACGGCCGCCCTGTTCACGGACCACGACCGGCGTTCGCAGGTGACGGTCACCGTGCTGAGTTTCGACCGGGTCGAGGACGCCTCACGGGTGTTCATGATGGCCTCGATGGACCCGGTGGCGTATCAGGTGGTCTCGCTCGATCCACCGCCGGAGGCGGGGCTGCCGACCGTGCCGCCCGGCTCCGCGGGGGTCTTCCGCCGGGTGATGACCGTGCGGTCGGTGGTGTTCGCGAACGGGCAGTGGGGCGACGGCGCGGAGACCGAGGAGGCCGCGATCACGAAGCAGACGGAGGGTCTGCTGCGGTATGCCAACGACCGGGTGGTGGCGTACGAGGAGGGGAAGAGCGGCGGCAGCTGACGCCCCTCTCCAACCCCTGTGTGACGCACGTTACTTGAGCGACTCTCGTAACCGCTGAGTAACTCCGTTCGGTATCTCGTACATAGCGGCGTACGCTCCCCTACCTCTTCAGGAGGCGCGCATGTCTCGTAGGAGAACTCTCAGCACGAAGAAGAAGGTCGCGTTGTTCGTGACCGCGGCGGCGGTGGCGGGAGGCGGGGCCTTCGCCATGGCGGCCACCTCGAACGCCTCGCAGAGCCCCAAGACCCTGTCGGCGGACTCCAACGTCTGTCAGGGGCTCGCCACCGCCCTCGGCAACAACCAGAAGTTCATCGACGGTCAACGGGCCAATCCCGACGCACAGTCGCAGGCGCGGATCGCCAACCGCGAGGCCGTCATCAAGCAGATCCAGGTCCAGCAGGAAGCGTCCGGGTGCGCGGTTGGGGAGTCGGCTCAGGGCTCCCAGGCCGCACAGCCGAGCGCTCCTGCGGGGGGTGCCGGTGACGCGGGTGCCGGAAACGCGGGCGGCGGTCAGCAGGCAGGCGGTGCCGCGCCGTCCCAGAGCGCTCCCGCAGGCGGCGGGAACGCGGGGAACGAGAACGCGGGGAACGCCGGTGGTGGTGCCGCGGCCTCGGGCCAGCAGGTGTGCAACGGCTCGACCGTCACGC
Organism: Streptomyces sp.; assembly: GCA_013362785.1. Lineage (GTDB taxonomy): Bacteria > Actinomycetota > Actinomycetes > Streptomycetales > Streptomycetaceae > Streptomyces. Next base: position 1,937 of record JABFVM010000354.1, read on the forward strand.
TGTCCGGCGAGGGCGGGGCTCCTGCCGCGTCCAGCAGCCAGTTCCCGGCCGGTACGAAGCTGAAGGTCACCAACCTGGACAACAACAAGTCCACGACGGTGGAGGTCACTTCGGTCTCCGGCAGCTGTGTCCTGCTGAACAACGCGGCCTTCGAGCAGGTCCGTGAGCCCGGCAAGTTCCTGATCCGCCGGGCAGTGATCGAGAAGGTGGGGTGACGCCCGTCAGCCGAGGACGCCGGTGAGGAAGCCGGTGAGGCGGTGGGCCAGTTCGGGGGGCGCGGTCTGCGGCAGCGCGTGATGGGAGACGTACGGGACTACGTCGACATCGGCGCGCGGCAGCATCGCGCCCGCCCTGGCCGCCACCTTGTACGTGTCATGTGTCCTGCTGTTCCCGGCCAGGAGCAGCAGGACCGGCATGTCCAGGGTGCGCAGTTCCGCGGGCGCCGGGCGCGGGCCCGTCACCGGCTTCACGGAGGGGAAGCCGGCGGCGGCCTCCTGGAGGCGCAGCCAGTCCGGGTCCAGCCCCGCTCCCCCGGTCTCCCACTCCAGGAAGGCACGGACGCGACGGGGCGTGGGCCGCAGCAGCATCGGCAGGGCGTGCAGCAGATACGCCGCCTTGTATCCGGCGAAGCACTGGGTCGGGTCCAGGAGGAACAGGCGGCGTATCCGGGCGGGGGCGCGCAAGGAGTAGTGCAGCGCGATCCAGGCGCCGTACGAGTGCCCGCCGAGGTCGGTCTCGTCGATGCCGAGTCCGTCGAGGAGCACGTCCAGCCAGGCCGCCAGGTCGGCGACCGTGCGGGGGCGGCGGTCGGGCGCCGGGACGCTGCGACCGGGTGCGCCGATGAGGTCGACGGCGTGGACGCGGTGGGTTCGGGCCAGAGCGGCGACCTGGGCGTACCAGGACGCGGAGGTCGCTCCCCCGCCGCCCGGCAGCAGGAGAAGCGGGCGCCCCTCGCGCGGCCCGCAGACATGGACGTGCGTCGCCCCGAAGGGCGTCGGGACCGTGACCTCGGTGCGCTCCGCGGGCCACTTGGCCATGACCTTGTCGTACGCCGCCAGGAAGGCGTCGCTGTCGTACCCCCTCATGAGGACCTCCCCCTGCTTGCTCTGTCTCCCCTATTATCTCGCTCAACGAGATAGTAGCCGAGCGAGACAATGGCAAGGCAATGGCGAGACGATGCCGGAGGAGATATGTCGACCGAGGGTCCTGAGATGGAGATCGTCCATCTGCTGCGTGCGGTGACGGTCGAACTCGGGCTGCACAGCTCCCGGTTCGCGACCCGCAACGGCATGCACCCGACGGACGTACGCGCCCTCATCGCCCTCATGGACGCCTCCCGCGCCGGGGACGAGATGACGGCCGGGCGGCTCGGCTCGGTGCTCGGGCTCAACTCGGCCGGGACCACCGCCGTGATCGACCGGCTGGAAGGCGCCGGGCATGTGCGGCGGGTGCGGGGCCGGCGGGACCGGCGCCAGGTGGTCGTCGAGGTGGACGAGCGGGCGGTCGGGCTCGGCCGCTCCTTCTTCGGGCCGCTCATCGAGCAGGCGGTGGAGCTGCTGCGCGGCTACGACGAGCGGGAGCGGGCCGCGATCCGGGGCTTTCTGGAGGGGATGCGGGAAGCGGCGACCGAGGCCCGCTGAACCGGGCCCCGGTCGGGCATGCCCAGGCCCGGGCGCCGTATTCCCATCGCATACGAGGCAGCTCACCTGCACCTCGGTGCGACTGTGAGCGGAGACATTCAGGGCGGTCGGCGCGCTCACAGCGTGAATCGCGCCACACCACCACCAGGTAACACGGGGTTCACATACGAGCAACGGCCGGGAAATCGCCTGTTGACAGGCTCGCGGGCATCAAGAGCGGCGCCTCAGTGCCGCAGCGCCGCAGCACCCGCAAGTGCGCCCTGACCCACCCCCGAAGGATGTGGCCCGTGACCTTCAAGGCTGAGTACATCTGGATCGACGGCACCGAGCCGACGGCCAAGCTGCGTTCCAAGACGAAGATCATCGCGGGTGAGCCCGCCGGTCTGGACGCTCTGCCGATCTGGGGCTTCGACGGGTCCTCCACGAACCAGGCCGAGGGCCACTCCTCGGACCGTGTCCTCAAGCCGGTCTTCACCTGCCCGGACCCGATCCGCGGCGGCGACGACATCCTCGTCCTGTGCGAGGTCCTCAACATCGACATGACGCCGCACGAGTCCAACACCCGTGCCGCGCTCACCGAGGTCGCCGAGAAGTTCGCCGCTCAGGAGCCGATCTTCGGCATCGAGCAGGAGTACACCTTCTTCCAGGACGGCTACCCGCTCGGCTTCCCCAAGGGCGGCTTCCCGGCCCCGCAGGGCGGCTACTACTGCGGTGTCGGCGCCGACGAGATCTTCGGCCGTGACGTCGTCGAGGCCCACCTCGACAACTGCCTCAAGGCGGGCCTCGCCATCTCCGGCATCAACGCCGAGGTCATGCCCGGTCAGTGGGAGTTCCAGGTCGGCCCGGTCTCCCCGCTGGAGGTCTCCGACCACATGTGGGTCGCCCGCTGGCTGCTCTACCGCACCGCCGAGGACTTCGGCATCTCCGCGACGCTGGACCCGAAGCCGGTGAAGGGCGACTGGAACGGCGCGGGCGCGCACACCAACTTCTCGACGAAGGCGATGCGCGAGGGCTACGACGCGATCATCACCGCCTGCGAGTCGCTCGGTGAGGGCTCCAAGCCGCTCGACCACGTCAAGAACTACGGCGCCGGCATCGACGACCGTCTGACCGGTCTGCACGAGACCGCCCCGTGGAACGAGTACTCCTACGGCGTCTCCAACCGCGGTGCCTCGGTCCGTATCCCGTGGCAGGTCGAGAAGGACGGCAAGGGCTACATCGAGGACCGCCGTCCGAACGCCAACGTGGACCCGTACCTGGTGACGCGCCTGATCGTCGACACCTGCTGCTCCGCGCTGGAGAAGGCCGGCCAGGTCTGATCCGCCCAGTAGCTTCCTGAGGGGGCGCCCACCGTCCGGTGGGCGCCCTCTTCGCGTCCAAGCTGTGAGAGGAGGGTCCTGTACATGCGCGCCGTCTGCTTCAATGGGGGCATGGCTGGCATCCGGAAGCACCTCGCGACAGGTCGTCACGACCTGGAGCCCTTCTGGCCGTCCCGTCAGCACCATGACTTCGACCGGGTGTGTTGCCGCGCGGTGAACGCGCAGGCCCTCTAAAGCCGTATTCCCCGGCCTTCGGCCAGCGCGAACGACGTTCCTCCTCCCATGGACCTCTCGCGCGAAAGAGCTGACCTCTCATGGCGACCACTCGTTCTCTGTCCTCCGCCGCCACCCTCGACTCCCCTGTCCCGACCGGCGCTCGGCATCATCTGCGGGCCGTCGACCGGGACGAGGTGATCGACGTCGCGGACCTCGCGGACCTGCTGCCGCCGGGTGCCACCTGGCTGCCCGCTCCCCAGCACTCCCTGCCCACGCTGCCGGGGCAGCCGCCGATGATCGGCTATCTGGTGCTGGTCCCGGCCGACCGGCAGCCACCGGTCGCGGCCGCGGCCGAACCCGGCGGGGACTCCCTCGTCACCGTCGACAACATCCGGCGCACCGCCGCCGTCGACGGGCGTGAACTCGACCTCACCTACCTGGAGTTCGAGCTGCTCGCCCACCTCGTGGCCCACCCCCATCGCGTGCACACACGCGACCAGCTGGTGACGACGGTGTGGGGTTACGGGCATGTGGGCGACGGCCGTACCGTCGACGTCCATATCGCCCGGCTGCGCCGCAAGCTGGGCGCCGAGCACCGGGACGCCATCCTGACCGTGCGTCGGGTGGGCTACAAGTACGCCCCGCCTGCCGGGCGCTGACCTCCCCGACCCCTCCCCGCGAAAGCTGTCTGCCGAGGGCAGAAGCGTGTTCCGTCCCGCGCCGTCACCGGGCAGAGTCGACGGCATGAGACTTCTGGTGCTGGGTGGTACGGAGTTCGCGGGGCGGGCCGTCGTGGAGGCGGCCCTCGGGCGGGGCTGGGACGTCACCGTCTTCAACCGGGGGCGGCACGAGCCTGCCGCCGGGGTGCGGTCGCTGCAGGGCGACCGCACCTCGCCGGACGGGCTCGCCGCCCTCGCCGAGGGCGAGTGGGACGCCGTCGTCGACACCTGGTCGGCGGCGCCGCGTGCCGTACGGGACTCGGCGCGGCTGCTGCGGGGCCGCGCCGGGCGGTATGTGTACGTGTCGAGCTGCTCGGTGTACAAGTGGGCCCCGCCCGCCGGGTACACGGAGGACGCGCCGCTGGTCGAGGGCGCCGCGGCCGACGCGGAGCAGACCGACTACCTGCGCGACAAGATGGGCGGCGAGCTGGCCGCCGTCGAGGAGTTCGGGGCGGACCGCTCCGTGCTGGTGCGGGCCGGGCTGCTGATCGGGCCGTACGAGAACGTCGGGCGGCTGCCCTGGTGGCTGGGCCGGATCGCGCGCGGAGGTCCGGTGCTCGCGCCCGGGCCGCGGGACCTTCCCCTCCAGTACGTCGACATCCGCGACCTCGCGGAGTGGATCCTGGGGGCGGTGGAACAGGAGCTGAGCGGGCCGTACAACCTGATGAGCCATCAAGGACACGCCACCATGGGCGAGTTGCTCGACGCCTGTGTGGCCACCGTCGGCGGGAGCGCCGAGCTGCGCTGGACCGAGCCGGAGGTGATCCTGGACGCGGGCATCGAGCCGTGGACCCAGCTGCCGGTGTGGGTGCCGCCGGGCAGCGACATGCACGACGCCCTGCACAGCGCCGATGTGTCCCGGGCCGTCGCCACGGGGCTGCGCTGCCGTCCCGTCACCGAGACCGTCGCCGACACCTGGCGCTGGCTCCAGGACATCGGGGGTACGGCGCCCCAGCGGCCGAACCGGACCGCCAAGGGCCTCGACCCGGAGGTGGAGGCGAAGGTGCTCGCGGCGGCCGACGGGGGTGTATCTGGCACCACCCCCTGATCCGGGGGCTCGGCCCCGTGACCGGCGCTGTCGGCTCCGCGAGACTGACGCCATGACCAACGACATGAAGAGCGGGCGGGCTTCGAGGGCACGGGGCATGGGGCTCGCCGCGCTGCGGGGGCTGGCGCTGGCGCTGATCTCCCTGCCGGGCGCCGTCCTGTGCCTGGTCCTCTCCCTCGTGTCCATCGCGCTGATACCGATCGGCGTCGGCATCGTCACGACGCCGTGGGTGCTGACGGGGGTACGGGCGTTCGCCGACTGGCGACGGGTCCTCGCGGCGGAGTGGGGAGGGGTACGGATCCCGTCGGCGTACCGGCCGTTGCCGTCGCCGTATGTCGCCAACCCGTGGTCGCGCACCTTCGGGATGCTGGGCGACCCGGCGACGTGGCGGGACCTGCGGTGGTTGCCGGTGGACATGACGGCGGGGTTCGTCACCGCGCTGCTGCCGGCCGTGCTGCTCTTCTATCCGCTGGAGGGCTTCGCGGTCGCGGCCGGGCTGTGGCGGGTGTTCGCGGACTCCGCCGGCGGCACGTACTGGTACGGCTTCGTGCCGGTGACCGGGCAGGCGTCCGCGCTCGGTGCCGGTGCCCTGGCGCTCGTACTGCTCGTATTCGCGCACTTCTACACCCCGAGTCTGCTCCAGGCCCACTTCCGGCTCACCCGGGCCGTCCTCGCCCCCAACCAGGGCGAACTGGCCGAGCGAGTAAGGGTGTTGACGGAGACCCGGCAGGACGCCGTCGACACCTCCGCCGCCGAACTGCGCCGTATCGAACGCGATCTGCACGACGGGGCGCAGGCGCGGCTGGTGGCGATGGGGATGGACCTCGGCACCATCGAGATGCTGCTCGACAAGGACCCGGAGCAGGCCAGGCAGCTCGTCGCGCAGGCCCGGCAGTCCTCCGTGGACGCGCTCGCCGAGCTGCGGGACCTGGTGCGCGGCATCCATCCGCCGGTGCTCGCCGAGCGCGGACTGGGCGACGCCGTACGGGCGTTGGCGCTGCGGCTGCCGGTCGCGACCGAGGTGAACGTGGAGCTGCCCGGGCGTGCGGAGGCGCCCGTGGAGTCGGCGGCGTACTTCGCGGTCAGCGAGGTGCTCACCAACGCGGTCAAGCACTCGGGCGCCGACCGGATCTGGATCGACCTGCACCACGTGCGCGAGGGCGCGGGCCTGCTGCGTGTCTCCGTCACCGACAACGGCAGGGGCGGCGCGGTGATCTCGGCCGGTTCGGGACTCGCCGGGGTGGAGCGGCGACTGGGTACATTCGACGGCGTCCTCGCCGTCAGCTCCCCCGCGGGCGGCCCCACCATGGTCACCATGGAGATTCCTTGCGCGTTGTCCTAGCCGAAGACCTGTTCCTGCTGCGCGACGGACTCGTCCGGCTCCTTCAGGCCTACGACTTCGAGATCGCGGCGGCCGTCGAGACCGGCCCCGAGCTGTCCCGGGCGCTGGCCGAGCTGGAGCCGGACGTCGCCGTGGTCGACGTACGGCTGCCGCCGACCCACACCGACGAGGGGCTGCAGTGCGCGCTGGAGGCCCGGCGGAAGAAGCCCGGGCTGCCGGTGCTGGTGCTGTCGCAGCACGTGGAGCAGCTGTACGCGCGGGAGTTGCTCGCCGACGGCAGCGGCGGGGTGGGGTATCTGCTGAAGGACCGGGTGTTCGACGCGGAGCAGTTCGTGGACGCCGTACGGCGGGTCGCGGCGGGCGGGACCGCGATGGACCCGCAGGTGATCCAGCAGCTGCTGACCCGGCGGGCGGCCGACGACCAGCCGCTGGCCCGGCTCACGCCCCGGGAGACCGAGGTGCTGGAGCTGATGGCGCAGGGGCGGACCAACGCGGCGATCGCCGACCGGCTCGTCGTCACGGAACGGGCGATCGCCAAACACACCGCCAATATCTTCGCCAAACTGGGCCTGGAGGTGTCGGACGACGACAACCGTCGCGTGCTGGCGGTTCTCGCGTATCTCGACCACGGCCGGTGATATCGGACCCGCCCTTTCACCCGCCGTGCGGGATCAACAACCCCTGGTGTTTCGGGGGCTGTTGGGCACACCGTGTTCTCACGAATCTCTCAACAATTTCCGGGACGACTGAACACCCCTGGGACCCCCTCCGTATGAATGGGAGCCGCTTCACTCCTGTCGGGCGCCTCGATGCCCCGAAAAAGGAAGTCAGAGGAGTTCCATGGGACGCAACATTCGAAAACGCCGTACGCCGCTGGCCACCAAGGCCATAGCCGCATCGGCGGCCCTAGCGCTCGGTGGGGGCGGGCTTGTATGGGCCAACTTCTATGCTTCGGCGCACGAGGACAACTCTGGGTGGAACCAGACGAAGTCCGCTAACGCCCAGGTCGCGACGATCAACTGCCCCGACGTCGGCCAGCAGCTGACGAAGATGCCGAAGAGCGCGCGCAGGGGTGTCGCCAAGGAGCTGGCGCTGCTGGACAGGCAGGTCACGGATGCCTACAAGCGTCTCGCCGAGACGCGGCAGGCCCAGGCGGGGGACGCCAACTTCGTCAACAACGCCATCCTCGGCCCGCTGAAGTCC
>JABFVM010000606.1 GCA_013362785.1 Streptomyces sp.
CGCCCCCGCATCGCCGACCTCGGCTGCGGCCCCGGCAATGTCACCGCCCTGCTCGCCGAACGCTGGCCCACCGCGCACATCACCGGCCACGACAACTCCGTCGAGATGCTGGACAAGGCCCATGTCGAGCACGAGGGCCCGACCGCGGGCGGCGGCCGCCTCGACTTCGCCCACGCCGACGTGCGGAGCTGGACGCCGACAGAGCCGTACGACCTGATCATCAGCAACGCCACGCTCCAGTGGGTGCCGGACCATGTGGAGCGTTTCGGCGCCTGGGTGAAAGGGCTGCGCCCCGGCGGCAGCTTCGCCTTCCAGGTCCCGGGCAACTTCGACGCCCCGAGCCACCGCCTGATGCGCACCCTCGCGCCCCGGTACGGCCTGGCCGACACCCTGCGCCACGACGACGCCGTGCTGGCGCCGCAGACCTATCTGGCGCGGCTGGCCGACCTGGGCTGTGTCGCCGACGTCTGGGAGACGACGTACGTCCATCTCCTGACCGGCGAGGATCCGGTGCTGGACTGGGTGAAGGGCACGGGTCTGCGACCGGTCCTCACCGCGCTCGCCGACGACCCCGCCCGGCGGGACGCCTTCCTGGCCGAGTACCGGGCCGCCCTGCGCGAGGCCTATCCGGCCGGTGCGCACGGCACGCCGTTCCCGTTCCGCCGCATCTTCGCCGTGGCCCGCAAGGAGGCGTGATGATCAGCGCCGTGGACCATGTCCAGCTCGCGGCCCCGCCGGGGTCCGAGGACCGGCTGCGCGCGTACTACGTCGATGTCCTCGGGATGGCCGAGGTCCCGAAGCCGCCGGTGCTCGCGGCGCGGGGCGGGTGCTGGTTCCGGGCGGGGGCCGTGCAACTGCACCTGGGGGTCGAGCGGGACTTCCGGCCGGCGAGGAAGGCGCACCCGGGGCTGCGGGTGACCGGCATCAAGGCGTACGCCGCTCGCCTGGCGGCCGCGGGAGCCCCGGTCACCTGGGACGAGAACCTGCCGGGGCACCGGCGCTTCTACTCGTACGACCCCGTGGGCAACCGGCTGGAGTTCCTGGAGCCGCTCGACGCCGCTGCCGCTGTTTGAGCGGCGCGGCGCCGGGTCACCCGCTGAGGGACACCGACGTCGAACCTCGCGAAGGGTGAGGACCATGGCGAAGGAAGAAAAGGCCCGGGCCAAGAAGGAGCAGGTCAGGGGCAAGGCCAAGGAAGCGATGGGTCGCATGGCGGGCAACGAGCGGATGACCGCCGAAGGCAAGGCCGAGCAGAAGAAGGGCGACGCACGCCAGGCGAAGGAGAAGGGCAAGGACACCTTCAAGCACTGAGCCTCAAGCACTGAGCCTCAAGCACTGCGCTTCAGGCACTGAGCGTCAGCTCTTGCGGCGCCCTATCAAGTGCGGCTTCGCCTCCAGGCCATCCAGCCCGTGCCACGCCAGATTCACCAGGTGCGCCGCCACCTCTGCCTTCTTCGGGCGGCGCACGTCCAGCCACCACTGGCCGGTCAGGGCGACCATCCCGACCAGGGCCTGCGCGTACAGCGGGGCCAGCTTGGGGTCGAAGCCGCGGCTCTTGAACTCGCGGCCCAGGATGTCCTCCACCTGGGTGGCGATGTCCGAGATCAGGGAGGCGAAGGAGCCTGTGGACTGGGGGATGGGTGAGTCGCGGACCAGGATGCGGAAGCCGTCCGTGTACTCCTCGATGTAGTCGAGGAGCGCGAAGGCCGCCTGTTCGCACAGCTCACGCGGGTGCCCGGCGGTCAGCGAGCCGGTCACCATGTCCAGCAGGCGACGCATCTCGCGGTCCACGACCACCGCGTACAGCCCCTCCTTGCCACCGAAGTGCTCGTACACCACCGGCTTGGAGACCCCCGCCTTCGCGGCGATCTCCTCCACCGACGTGCCCTCGAAGCCCTTCGCGGCGAACAGGGTGCGACCGATCTCCAGCAGCTGCTGGCGACGCTCCGCACCGGTCATCCGGGTACGGCGCGTCCGCCGCTGCTTCTCATTGCCGGGGGTGCTGCTGGAGTCGGTCGCCACGGCGTCAATCATGCCGCCTTCGCAGGCTCCTTCCGGCGCCGGGAGCCGCCTTCCTCGGTGTTCCGGCGCGAATCGATACGCGAGCGTGACGGCCAGCGCACGTCAGAGGCCCAGCCGAGCATCTCGAACCAGCGGATGATCCGCGCCGAGGAGTCGATCTGCCCGCGCTCCACACCGTGCCGCGCGGAGGTCGGGTCGGCGTGGTGCAGGTTGTGCCAGGACTCGCCGCACGACAGCACCGCCAGCCACCACACGTTGCCCGAACGGTCACGCGACTTGAACGGCCGCTTGCCCACCGCGTGGCAGATCGAGTTGATCGACCAGGTGACGTGGTGCAACAGGGCCACTCGCACCAGTGAGCCCCAGAAGAAGCCGGTGAACGCGCCCCACCAGGACATCGTCACCAGACCGCCGATCACGCCGGGCAGCGCCAGCGACAGCATCGTCCAGTAGATGAAATGGCGGGAGATCGCACGGATCGCCGGGTCCTTGATCAGATCCGGCGCGTACTTGTCCTGCGGCGTCCGCTCCTCGTCGAACATCCAGCCGATGTGCGCCCACCACAGGCCCTTCATCAGCGCCGGGACGGTCTCGCCGAAACGCCACGGGGAGTGCGGGTCACCCTCCGCGTCGGAGAACTTGTGGTGCTTGCGGTGGTCGGCGACCCAGCGGACCAGAGGTCCCTCCACCGCCATCGAGCCCGCGACGGCGAGCGCGATGCGCAGCGGACGCTTCGCCTTGAAGGAACCGTGGGTGAAGTAGCGGTGGTAGCCGATCGTGACGCCATGGCAGGCGAAGAAGTAGAAGAAGACCATCAGACCGAGGTCGAGCCAGCTCACGCCCCAGCCCCAGGCCAGCGGCACCGCGGCGGCGAGCGCCAGGAAGGGGACGACGATGAAGAGGAGGAGCGCGAGCTGCTCAAGCGACCCCTTCTTCTCACCGCCGAGCGTGGCTGAGGGGAGTGGGGTGTCGTCGTTCGCCTTCGGGGCGTCTTCGATCACATCGGAGCTCGTGGTCATGGGCGTCCCCTGTGGGGTTTCGAGGGTTTTGGCAGGTGCCGGGGTCGCGGGAACTGTTCCCGGGTTCCGTTACGACGGTGCCTACGGTTCCGTAACCTACGGCGTCGTAAGTATGGCAGTGCGTCGCCCGGCGGCAAGAGCCCGAGAGACTGCGCGTCCGCATGGACACCTATCCTGGGAGTCGGTCGGACAGCGCGGTCCGCTCTGATTTCTTCCCGGATGCCAGGAGCCGTATGCGGCACCCGCCGCGCGGCACCGGGGCCGGGTTCCCTCCCAGACGAGCTTCAACACTGCAAGGAGCCGCACCTGTGAGCAGTGCCGACGACCAGACCACGACGACCAGCAGCGAGCTGCGGGCGGACATCCGCCGACTGGGTGACCTCCTGGGCGAGGCCCTCGTCCGGCAGGAGGGCCCCGAGCTCCTCGACCTGGTCGAAAAGGTCCGCCGCCTCACCCGGGAGGACGGCGAAGCCGCCGCCGAACTGCTGCGTGGCACCGAACTCGACACCGCGGCCAAGCTGGTCCGCGCCTTCTCCACCTACTTCCACCTGGCCAACGTCACCGAGCAGGTGCACCGCGGCCGCGAGCTGCGCGCCAAGCGTGCCGTCGAGGGCGGCCTCCTCGCCCGTACGGCCGACCGGCTCAAGGACGCCGACCCCGAGCACCTGCGCCAGACGATCCAGCACCTCAATGTGCGCCCCGTCTTCACCGCGCACCCCACCGAGGCCGCCCGCCGTTCGGTCCTCAACAAGCTCCGGCGCATCGCGGCCCTCCTGGAGACCCCGGTCCTCGAAGGCGACCGCCGCCGCCATGACACCCGACTGGCCGAGAACATCGACCTCGTATGGCAGACAGACGAACTGCGCGTCGTCCGCCCCGAGCCCGCCGACGAGGCCCGCAACGCCATCTACTACCTGGACGAACTGCACGCCGGTGCCGTCGGCGACGTCCTGGAGGACCTGACCGCGGAGCTGGAGCGCGTCGGCCACAAGCTCCCCGACGCCACCCGCCCGCTCACCTTCGGCACCTGGATCGGCGGCGACCGCGACGGCAACCCCAACGTCACCCCCCAGGTGACCTGGGACGTCCTCATCCTCCAGCACGAGCACGGCATCAACGACGCCCTGGAGATGATCGACGAGCTGCGCGGCTTCCTGTCGAACTCCATCCGCTACACGGGCGCCACCGAGGAGCTCCTGGAGTCCCTCAAGGCCGACCTGGAGAACCTCCCCGGGATCAGCCCCCGCTACAAGCGGCTCAACGCCGAGGAGCCCTACCGGCTCAAGGCCACCTGCATCCGGCAGAAGCTGGAGAACACCAAGACACGGCTGGCCAGGAGCATCCCGCACGAGCCCGGGCGCGACTACCTCGGCACCGGCGAGCTGCTGCACGACCTGACGCTGATCCAGACCTCGCTGCGCGAGCACCGGGGCGCCCTGTTCGCCGACGGCCGGATGAACCGCACCATCCGCACGCTGGCCGCGTTCGGCCTCCAGCTCGCCACCATGGACGTCCGCGAGCACGCCGACGCCCACCACCACGCCCTCGGCCAGCTCTTCGACCGGCTCGGCGAGGAGTCCTGGCGGTACGCCGACATGCCCCGCGACTACCGCGCCAAGCTGCTCGCCAAGGAGCTCCGCTCGCGCCGGCCGCTGGCGCCCACGCCGGCGCCGGTGGACGCGGCAGGTGAGAAGACCCTCGGCGTGTTCCAGACCGTCAAGCGGGCGCTTCAGGTCTTCGGACCCGAGGTCATCGAGTCGTACATCATCTCGATGTGCCAGGGCGCCGACGACGTCTTCGCCGCGACGGTGCTGGCCCGCGAGGCCGGCCTGATCGATCTGCACGCCGGCTGGGCGAAGATCGGCATCGTGCCGCTCCTGGAGACCACCGACGAGCTCAAGGCCGCCGACACCATCCTGGAGGACATGCTCTCCGACCCGTCGTACCGCAGGCTCGTGGCACTGCGGGGCGATGTGCAGGAGGTCATGCTCGGCTACTCCGACTCCTCCAAGTTCGGCGGCATCACCACCAGCCAGTGGGAGATCCACCGCGCCCAGCGCCGACTGCGCGACGTCGCCCACCGCTACGGCGTCCGGCTGCGCCTCTTCCACGGCCGCGGCGGCACCGTCGGCCGTGGCGGCGGCCCCTCGCACGACGCGATCCTCGCCCAGCCCTGGGGCACCCTGGAGGGCGAGATCAAGGTCACCGAGCAGGGCGAGGTCATCTCCGACAAGTACCTCGTGCCGTCGCTCGCCAGGGAGAACCTGGAGCTGACGGTCGCGGCGACCCTGCAGGCCTCCGCGCTGCACACCGCCCCGCGCCAGTCGGTCGAGGCGCTCGCGCGCTGGGACGCCGCCATGGACGTCGTCTCCGACGCCGCCCACACCGCCTACCGGGGGCTCGTCGAAGACCCCGACCTGCCGACGTACTTCCTCGCCTCCACGCCGGTCGACCAGCTCGCCGACCTGCACCTGGGCTCGCGGCCCTCCCGCCGCCCCGGCTCGGGCGTCTCGCTCGACGGACTGCGCGCCATCCCGTGGGTCTTCGGCTGGACCCAGTCGCGGCAGATCGTGCCCGGCTGGTTCGGCGTCGGCTCCGGCCTGAAGGCGCTGCGCGAGGCCGGTCTGGACACCGTGCTCGACGAGATGCACGAGCAGTGGCACTTCTTCCGCAACTTCATCTCCAACGTCGAGATGACGCTCGCCAAGACCGACCTGCGGATCGCCGCCCACTACGTCGACACCCTGGTGCCGGACGAGCTCAAGCATGTCTTCGACACCATCCGCGCCGAGCACGAGCTCACCGTCGCCGAGGTCCTGAAGGTCACCGGCGAGAAGGAACTCCTCGACGCGACGCCGGTCCTGAAGCAGACCTTCGCCATCCGCGACGCCTACCTGGACCCCATCTCCTACCTCCAGGTCACCCTGCTCAAGCGCCAGCGTGACGCCGCGGCAGCGGGCACCGAGGCCGACCCGCTTCTCTCCCGCGCCCTGCTCCTCACCGTCAACGGCGTGGCAGCGGGCCTGCGCAACACCGGCTGACCAGCCCGGACGGCCCAGAAGGCCCAGAAGGCCCAGAAAACAGAGGGTGCCCCCGTGCTTCGTACGAGCACGGGGGCACCCTTGGTTTCTACCGGCCGTCAGGCCCTGCGACGCCGGAACACCAGGTAGCCGCCCGCGCCCAGCAGCGCGGCCGCGGCGGCGGACAGCAGGCCCACCGGGGCACCGTTGCCGGTCTCGGCGAGGTCGCCCTCGGCGCCGCCCTGCGGGGACGGGGACGACGACGGGGCGCCGGCGGGCTCGGACGCCGAGTCGCCCGGCGTCTCCGGCGAGGACTCGTCGTCCGGGGACGAGGCGGACGGCGAGCCGGACGGGGTGGCCGTGCTGCCGCCCTCCTCGTCCTCGCAGTCCGTCCAGAACACCTTGTGCTTCGCGGCCCCCTTCTCGCCCTCGAAGTTCCAGAACAGCTTGTAGTGCCCGTCGGGCAGCGTCATGTCCGCCGTACGGCCATGACCCTCGCCGTCCAGCGTGATGGCACCCGACTTCACCGTCTCGCCCTTCACGGCGGCGGTCGGCGCCCACGCCTCGATGTGCCAGGAGACCTGCTGAACGCTGTCGAACCCGAAGGCGTCCAGGTAGAACTCGCAGACGTGCGGCTCGTTCTTGCGCAGTTCCTCGCCAGTGGTGGCGTCGTGGATCTTCACGGTGCCGTTGTCACCGGGAGCGGTGGCGTGGGCGGCGGCCGGAGCGCAGAGCAGCGCGGCCGCGGCGACGGCGGACAGGGCGCCGGCGCGGTTGAGGGTACGCATGAGGCAGTAGTCCATCTTCGAGAAGGAACGGGAAGATGTGGAGGGGGCGGCTCAGCTTCCTGCCGGGACTGACGCAAGGTCAATCACGAACAGGCAACACTCAAGTTCTCCACAGACGGAGACAACGACGGAAACATCAGATCGTCACAAAAGCCGCCGTGAGCAGCGCCATCCCCGACCCCGCCAGCACCCACGCCAACCGCGTCCGCCGCAGCCCGCCCGCCACGACGACCGACGCCAGCAGCAGCGCACCGCCCAGCGGAACCCAGGCGTACAGAATCCCCGCGGGCCCGGACCGTACGACCTCGGCACTGCCCGGCTTGACCACGACCGTGTACGTCTGTCCCTTGCGCACGGCCACGTTGTCCTCGATGACGACCGACTCGCGCGGCTGCGCACCCGCCGAGACCGGCGTGAAGGGACCACTGCAGGTGTCCCCGGCGCACCGGGCCACCTCGATCGTGCCGCTCTCCCGGCCCTTGGTGAGCATCACATGCTGCGCGGTGCCCCACGAGGCCCACACACCCGCGATCAGGATCAGCACCGCGACCGTGCCCATCGCCGCGATCCGACCGAAGCGCAGCGCGGCGACAGCGCCTTGACTGGAGACAACGGCAGAAGGCATGGCCGCGATCCTTGGCCATGCCCCTGCGCCCGGTCAACCTCGGCCCGTTCGACCGGGCGGACAAGTCAGGAGTTGTACGTGCTTTGCGCCCGCTCCAGCCCCTCGATCACCAGACATTCCGCCGCGTCCGCCGCACGGTCCACGAAGTAGTCCAGCTCCTTGCGCTCGGCGGAGGAGAAGTCCTTCAGAACGAAATCCGCGACCTGCATACGCCCCGGAGGCCGCCCGATCCCGAACCGCACCCGGTGATACTCCGAACTCATCACCTTCGTCATCGACTTCAGCCCGTTGTGCCCGTTGTCCCCGCCGCCCAGCTTCAGTCGCAGGGTGCCGTAGTCGATGTCCAACTCGTCATGAACGGCGACGATATTGCCCACCGGCACCTTGTAGAAGTCCCGCAACGCGTTGAGGGGCCCGCCGGACAGGTTCATGAACGACATGGGCTTCACCAGGATCACCCGCCGGTTCAACGGCCCCGGCGGCCCGATCCGGCCCTCGACGACCTGCGCCTGGGCCTTCCCCGCCCGCTTGAACTTCCCCCCGATCCGCTCGGCCAGCAGATCCGCCACCATGAACCCCACGTTGTGCCGGTTCATGGCGTACTCGGGCCCCGGATTACCGAGGCCGGCGATCAGCCAGGGGGCACTCGGGTCGCTCGTCACGTCCATGTCTCCCTTGATACGCGCCAGCCGCTGCTCCCGACGGGAACAGCGGCTGACAAAGCGATGACAGAGCCGAGATCACGCCTCTGCCGGATCCGAGGATCAGGCCTCGGCGACCTCTTCGCCCTCGGCGGCCTCGCCCTCCGGGGCCTCCTCGGCCTGCGCGGCCAGAACCTGGAGAACGACGGTGTCGCCCTCGACGGCCAGCGTGGTGCCCTTGGGCAGCTTGATGTCCTTGGCGAGGACGGAGGCGCCGGCCTCCAGGCCCTCCACGGACACGGTGACGGACTCGGGGATGTGCGTGGCCTCGGCCTCGACCGGCAGCGCGTTCAGCACGTGCTCCAGCAGGTTGCCACCGGCGGCCAGCTCGCCCTCGGCGTGCACCGGAACCTCGACCGTGACCTTCTCGCCACGCTTGACCAGCAGCAGGTCGACGTGCTCAAGGAAGCCCTTGATCGCGTCACGCTGGACGGCCTTCGGGATCGCCAGCTCGTTGGACTTGCCGTCGATGTCCAGGGCGATCAGGACGTTCGGCGTACGCAGCGCGAGCAGCAGGTCGTGACCCGGCAGGGTCAGGTGCAGCGGCTCCGAGCCGTGGCCGTACAGGACACCGGGAACCTTGGAGTCACGACGGATACGGCGGGCGGCACCCTTGCCGAACTCGGTACGGGTCTCGGCGGAGATCTTGACCTCGGACATGATCACTCCTCGTAGAACTAGATGCGGACGTGGTCACCCGGCCACGAACGGCCTGCTACGAAGAGCGCGTCGATAACGGATCACCGAATCCCGCAGAACAACGGGAACGGCCTCCCTCGCCGAGCAACTGAAGCAGTCTACTCGGAGGGGGAGGCCGTACCCAAAAGGATCTCTACTGCTCGTCGAACAGGCTCGTCACCGAACCGTCCTCGAACACCTCGCGCACCGCGTTCGCGACCGTCGGCGCGATCGACAGAAC
This sequence comes from Streptomyces sp., assembly GCA_013362785.1. Classification (GTDB taxonomy): domain Bacteria; phylum Actinomycetota; class Actinomycetes; order Streptomycetales; family Streptomycetaceae; genus Streptomyces. Next base: position 9,095 of record JABFVM010000606.1, read on the forward strand.
CGTCAGCTTGTCCAGGTCACGGCTCAGCTCACCCGGCGTCGGCAGCGTGTTCGTGAACACGAACTCGCTCACCCGGGAGTTCTTCAGCCGGTCCGCCGCCGGACCCGACAGCACACCGTGCGTGGCCGTCACGATGACGTCCTCCGCGCCGTGCGCGAACAGCGCGTCGGCCGCCGCGCAGATCGTGCCACCGGTGTCGATCATGTCGTCCACCAGCACGCACACGCGGCCCTTGACCTCACCCACGACCTCGTGGACGGTCACCTGGTTCGCCACGTCCTTGTCGCGCCGCTTGTGCACGATCGCCAGCGGCGC
>JABFVM010000545.1 GCA_013362785.1 Streptomyces sp.
CGAGGGGGTCGTGGTCGAGGTCCAGGCTGATCTGGAGCCTGGGGTGGCTGCGTTTACGTTGGTGGGGTTGCCGGACAAGAGTTTGACCGAGAGCCGGGACCGGGTTCGCGCGGCCGTGGTGAACTCGGGCAGTGAGTGGCCGCAGAAGAAACTCACCGTCGGGCTCAGCCCGGCATCCGTGCCCAAGGCGGGCAGTGGCTTCGACCTGGCGGTCGCCTGTGCCGTCCTCGGCGCCTCAGAGCGCATCGATCCTCGGGTGCTCGCCGACATCGTGATGATCGGAGAGCTCGGCCTGGACGGACGTGTGCGTCCGGTGCGGGGCATCCTGCCCGCGGTGCTGGCCGCGGCGGACGCCGGCTATGAGCAGGTGGTCGTCCCGGAGTGCGCCGCGGCCGAGGCCTCGCTGGTGCCAGGTGTGTCCGTGCTCGGAGTGCGCAGCCTGCGCCAGCTGATCGCCGTCCTCGCCGACGAACCCGTACCCGACGAGGAACCCGAGGAACACGGCCGACCGGATCCGCTCCTCGCGGGGCTGCGCGTGCCCGGGACGGGTGCGGCCACCGGCATGCACAGCCTGGGCGCCGCCCAGCCCGACCACGGGCACGACCTCGCCGATGTGGTGGGCCAGATCTCGGCACGTACGGCTGTGGAGGTCGCCGCGGCGGGCGGGCACCACCTCTTCCTGGAGGGGCCGCCCGGCGCAGGCAAGACGATGCTCGCGGAGCGACTGCCGGCCATCCTGCCCAGGCTCACCAGGGAGGAGTCGCTGGAGGTCACAGCGGTGCACTCGGTGGCGGGCCTGCTGCCGCCCGGCAAGCCCTTGATCGACGTGGCCCCCTATTGCGCCCCGCATCACTCGGCCACGATGCAGGCGCTCGTCGGCGGGGGCCCTGGCATCGCACGGCCCGGCGCGGTGTCGCTCTCCCATCGGGGCGTCCTCTTCCTGGACGAGACGCCGGAGTTCAACAGTCAGGCCCTCGACGCCCTGCGACAACCCCTGGAAGCCGGGCATGTCGTGATCGCGCGCAGCGCGGGCGTCGTGCGCTTCCCGGCGAGGTTCCAGATGGTCCTCGCGGCGAACCCCTGCCCCTGTGGCCGCTTCTCCCAGACGGACGACATGTGCGAGTGCCCACCCGCGTCGATCCGCCGCTATCAGGCGCGGCTGTCCGGGCCGCTGCTCGACCGGGTCGACCTCCGGGTCGAGGTGGACCGCGTCACGCGTGCCCAGCTGACCGAGCGCGGGGCTCGGGGCGAGTCCACCGCGACGGTTGCCGACCGGGTGCGGGCGGCCCGTGAGCGGGCGTCGGTCCGGCTCACCGGTACGCCGTGGCGGAGCAACAGCGAGATCCCGGGACGGGAGCTGCGCAGCCGTTGGTATGCCGCGAGCGGCGCCATGGACGAGGCGGAGCGGAACCTGGAGCGCGGCGTACTGACCGCCCGTGGACTCGACCGAGTCCTGCGCGTCGCCTGGACCGTCGCCGACCTCGTCGGTCACGACCGGCCCGACGCGATGGACGTCGCCCTGGCGCTGCAACTGCGTACCGGTGTGCCCCGCGGGGTGCCCATGGCCATCGGGGCGCTGACGTGAGCGGGGCTGAGGACCCCGACGGTGAACTGCTCGGTCGTGTGTTCCTCAGCCGCGTCGTCGAACCCGGCGACGAGGTGGTCGGACGGTGGGTGCGGGAGTTTGGGGTGGGGGAAGTGGTGCGGCGGTTGCGGGAGGGGGTGGAGGTGTTGCCCGGGGTGAGTTACAAGCGGTGGGACGGGTTGCGGGCTCGGGGCGCGCGGGCCGAGCCCCGGCGGGATCTTGCCGTGGCCCGCGAGGCCGGGGTGCGGTTTCTGTGCCCGGGGGACGTCGAGTGGCCGCAGCAGCTCGATGATCTGGGGGATGCCCGGCCCGTCGGGCTGTGGGTGCGCGGGCCGGCCAGTCTGCGGATGTGGGCCTTGCGGTCCGTGGCCCTCGTCGGCGCCCGGGCCTGCACCGAGTACGGCGCGCACATGGCGGCCACCCTCGCCGGCGGGCTCGCCGAGCGGGGTTGGGTGGTCGTTTCCGGCGGAGCCTACGGCGTCGACGGGGCCGCCCACCGGGGCGCCCTCGGCGCCGGCGGGGCCACCGTCGCCGTACTCGCCTGCGGGGTCGACCGGCCCTACCCGCGAGGACACACCCAGTTGATCAACAGGATCGCGGAACAGGGGCTCGTGATCGGGGAGTTGCCCCCGGGCGATCATCCGACGCCCAGCAGATTCATCGTCCGCAACCGGGTGATCGCGGCGCTGACCCGGGGGACGGTCGTCGTGGAGGCGGCCCACCGCAGCGGCTCGCTCGTCACCGCACGGGCGGCACAGCGACTGGGGCGTCACACGATGGGGGTGCCCGGCCCGGCCACCAGCGGACTCTCCGCCGGAGTGCACGAGCTCCTGCGCGCGGACGCCGCGCTGGTCACCGACGCCGCAGAGGTAGTCGAACTCGTCGGGGACATGGGAGAGCTGGCGCCCGAGCGTCGCGGACCCGTCCTGCCGCGCGATCTGCTGGAGCCGCGCGCCCGCAGAGTCCTGGCCGCGCTCCCCGGTCACCGGGCTGCGCGGGCGGACGAGGTCGCGCGCGGCGCGCAGACCACCGAGGACGACGTGATCGCCAGACTGTACGAACTCCGCTCACTCGGCTACGTCGAACGACACGGCGACAGCTGGAAGTTGACACGCCAGGCGATTATGTCCGCTCGGGACGGTCGGAGTCGATGCTGACGGAACGTGTTCGGCCGTACGGGGGAACACGGACACCCTTGGAAATTCCCCCAGTTGGGGTGTTCGGGTGATCACGTAGAGCGACCGCCGTGCCCCGGCAGGGCGTCCAGCGGAACGTATCTGCGTACGGCTCACGCTCCGTCCTTCGCTCACCGCGACACCGCAGTCACGCTACGCTCACGAGGATTCCTGCGCAGACCGGCCCTCGACCCCGCAACACCATCAGAACGTCATCAGACCGACAGCTCCCCCAGGCACTCCCACTTCACGGCAGAACGGCACAAGGCAACGAATGCCCCAGCACACCTCCGGGTCCGACCGGGCGGCGCTCCCCCCAGCCGCCCGTGACGGTGGCAGCGTGCGGCCGCCCGCTCCATCGACACTCGATGAGCTGTGGCGGTCGTACAAGGCGACAGGGGACGAGCGGTTGCGCGAGCAGCTGATCCTGCACTACTCGCCGCTCGTCAAGTACGTGGCGGGCCGGGTGAGCGTCGGTCTGCCGCCCAATGTGGAACAGGCGGACTTCGTGTCGTCGGGGGTGTTCGGGCTGATCGACGCGATCGAGAAGTTCGACATCGACCGGGAGATCAAGTTCGAGACATACGCGATCACGCGGATCCGGGGCGCGATGATCGACGAGCTCCGGGCCCTGGACTGGATCCCCCGGTCGGTGCGGCAGAAGGCGCGGAACGTGGAGCGGGCCTACGCGACGCTGGAGGCCCGGCTGCGGCGGACGCCCACGGAGGCCGAGGTGGCCGTCGAGATGGGGATCGCGGTGGATGAACTCCACTCGGTCTTCAGTCAGTTGTCGCTGGCGAACGTGGTGGCGCTGGAGGAGTTGCTGCACGTCGGGGGCGAGGGCGGCGACGGGCTGAGCGTCATGGACACGCTGGAGGACACCGCCGCCGACAATCCCGTCGAGGTCGCCGAGGACAGGGAGCTGCGACGGTTTCTGGCGCGGGCGATCAACACGTTGCCCGAGCGCGAGAAGACCGTGGTGACGCTCTACTACTACGAGGGGCTCACCCTCGCCGAGATCGGGAACGTGCTGGGTGTGACCGAGAGCCGGGTGAGTCAGATCCACACCAAGTCGGTGCTGCAGCTGCGCGCGAAACTGGCCGGCTTCGGTCGTTGACCTGGCCGGACGTGTGGGGGGATCGGTGGAGAGACTCCCGATCGCGGTGGCACGTCCGTAAAGTGGTTGACGTGCCAAGGATTCGAGCGGCCTCCGTGGCCGAGCACCGGTCGATGCAGCGAGCCGCCCTGCTGGACGCGGCTCGATCCCTGTTGTCCGAGGGTGGGACGGAGGCGCTGACCTTTCCTGCTCTCGCCGAGCGGACGGGGCTCGCGCGGTCGTCCGTGTACGAGTACTTCCGGTCGCGGGCCGCCGTGGTCGAGGAGTTGTGCGAGGTCGACTTCCCTGTCTGGGCCGCGGAGGTCTCGGCGGCGATGGAGCGGGCGTCGACAGCCGAGGGCAAGGTCGAGGCGTATGTGCGGCAGCAGCTCGCGCTGGTCGGGGACCGGCGGCATCGGGCTGTGGTGGCGATCTCCGCGAGCGAGCTGGACGCCGGGGCCCGGGAGAAGATCCGGGCGGCCCATGGCGGTCTCGTCGCGATGATCGTCGAGGCGCTGCGGGAGATGGGGCACGAAGAGCCTCGGCTGGCGGCGATGCTGTTGCAGGGCGTCGTCGACGCAGCCGTGCGGCGGATCGAGCTGGGGGCGGCGGAGGAGCCTGCGGCGATCACGGAGGCGGCGGTCTCCATGGCGCTGAGGGGCGTTCAGGGCTGAACCCGGTGGGGGGGCGGCGCGCGGTGGGCTTCACGCATCCGAGCCGGTGTCGTCCGCTCGCGTCGGTGTCGTCTGCCCGCGTCGGTGTCGCCCGCCCCGCCGGTGCCGCCCGCCAGCAATGGTCTCGTGCCCCCACGTCAGCCTCGCGCACCCGCGCTGGTGGGACGCGCCCGCGCAGGCAGGTTGCAGCCAGGCCGACGGGGACGCGCGGATGGGACGCAGCCCGGCCGACGGAAGGCGCCTGCGCCGATGGGACGCAGTCAGACCGACGGGACGCACCCGCGCCGGTCGTGTGCCCACGCCCGGTTGCACGCCCCCGGGTCGGCGTAACGCGCCGGGGCCGGCGGAATGCACCCGGCCCGGCGAGACATACCCGCGCCGCCAGGACCCAGCCAGGCCGCCCCGCTAAGACGGCAACGGCACCCCCAGCACCGGCAGCAGCCTCGACGGCCCTCTGTGTAGTAGCCACGGAGGCATGAGGGTCAGCGGGTCCAGGTATGTTCTCCCGCTCAGCAGGCCCCAGTGCACGCACGTCGCCGTGCAATGCGACCGGCCTGCCTCCACTGTCCCCACCACCTGGCCCGCCGCCACCGCGTCCCCCTTCTTCACGGCCGGTCGTACCGGCTCGTAAGTCGTCCGCAGTGGCGGATCCCCCGTCCCCTTCAGCTCCACCGACACGACCCCCTTTCCCGCGACCCGCCCTGCGAAGGAGACCCGGCCCTCCGCCACCGCCCGTACCGGCGTCCCGGCCGCGGCTGCCAGGTCGACGCCGCGGTGGCCCCGGCCGTACGTGGTCGCCGGGGGCTCCCAGCCCCGCAGGACCGGGGGGTGTACCCCGACGGGCCAGGCCCGGCCGACCGTCGGCACCGCCGGGTCCGGGGCCGGTGCGGCGGGCATGCCCGTGGCCGACAGGGTCAGTCGTGGGACCGGGGCCAGCAGGGCGGTCGTCGTCAGGAGCAGCAGTAGCACCAGCCGTACGCATGTCCTTGTCGCCCCGGCAGCCCTCGTCACCCTCGCGCATCGCATCTCTCGCATGCGAGAACCGTCCCGCACCCCCGCGGATCATGGCCGGGATCTGTGGATAACTCCCGGGTTGTGGACAGCGGCGTCACCCGGGGCCTCGCGGGTCCCGTACACTTCTTCTGGCGATCCGGGTCACCGGGTCGACTTCGCACGCCCCGACACGGCCACCGGAAACGGTCCGTGTCAGCGCCCCTCGGTCCCTAGTGGCAAGGCGCATGTGGGCGTCAGGCGTGGGTGCCCTCCGGCACCCGCGGTACAACCGAGAAACTCAAGGAGAACGGCCATGGCCGTCGTCACGATGCGGGAGCTGCTGGAGAGCGGCGTCCACTTCGGTCACCAGACCCGTCGCTGGAACCCGAAGATGAAGCGCTTCATCTTCACCGAGCGCAACGGCATCTACATCATCGACCTGCTCCAGTCGCTGTCGTACATCGACCGCGCCTACGAGTTCGTCAAGGAGACCGTCGCCCACGGCGGCACGGTCATGTTCGTCGGTACGAAGAAGCAGGCGCAGGAGGCCATCGCCGAGCAGGCCACCCGCGTCGGCATGCCCTACGTCAACCAGCGCTGGCTGGGCGGCATGCTCACCAACTTCTCGACCGTCTACAAGCGTCTGCAGCGCCTCAAGGAGCTTGAGCAGATCGACTTCGAGGACGTCGCGTCCTCCGGTCTGACCAAGAAGGAGCTTCTCGTGCTCTCGCGCGAGAAGGCCAAGCTGGAGAAGACCCTCGGTGGTATCCGCGAGATGCAGAAGGTGCCCAGCGCCGTCTGGATCGTGGACACCAAGAAGGAGCACATCGCGGTCGGCGAGGCCCGGAAGCTCAACATCCCGGTCGTCGCCATCCTCGACACCAACTGCGACCCCGACGAGGTCGACTACAAGATCCCGGGCAACGACGACGCGATCCGCTCCGTCACCCTGCTCACCCGTGTGATCGCCGACGCCGTCGCCGAGGGCCTCATCGCCCGTTCCGGCGTGGCGACGGAGGGCAAGGGCGAGAAGGCCGCCGGCGAGCCGCTCGCCGAGTGGGAGCGCGACCTGCTTGAGGGCGAGAAGAAGGCCGACGAGGCTGCCGAGAAGCCGGCCGAGGCTCCCGCCGCCGAGGCTCCGGCCGCTGAGGCCCCTGCCGCCGAGGCCCCCGCTGCTGAGGCTCCGGCTGCCGAGGCTGCTCCGGCCGCCGAGGGCGAGCAGGCCTGACACCGTCAGCGTTGACGGCGGGAGCGGTAGTGCATCCCACTGCGCCCGCGGCGCGGTGAACTCCGCTCCCGCCGTTCACCCGTAGGTCGACGGAATGTCGGCGGCCCCGGCTATTCCATGGGCCGTAGACCCCGTAGATCTTCGATCTTCCAGACTTCGAGAAAGATTCACTGAATCATGGCGAACTACACCGCCGCCGACGTCAAGAAGCTCCGCGAGCTCACCGGCGCCGGCATGATGGACTGCAAGAAGGCGCTGGACGAGGCCGAGGGCAACGTCGAGAAGGCCGTCGAGGCGCTCCGTATCAAGGGCCAGAAGGGCGTCGCCAAGCGCGAGGGCCGCTCCGCCGAGAACGGCGCCGTGGTCTCGATCATCGCCGACGACAACTCCTCCGGCGTCATCGTCGAGCTGAAGTGCGAGACGGACTTCGTCGCCAAGGGCGAGAAGTTCCAGGCCGTCGCCAACGCGATCGCCGAGCACGTCGCGAAGACCTCCCCCGCCGACATCGAGGCCCTGCTCGCCTCCGAGATCGAGGCCGGCAAGACCGTCCAGGCGTTCGTGGACGAGGCCAACGCCAACCTCGGCGAGAAGATCGTCCTGGACCGCTTCGCGCAGTTCGCCGACGGCTTCGTCCTCGCGTACATGCACCGCACGATGCCCGACCTGCCCCCGCAGATCGGTGTCCTCGTCGAGCTGGACAAGCCGAACGCCGACGTCGCCAAGGGCATCGCCCAGCACATCGCCGCCTTCGCGCCGAAGTACCTCTCCAAGGAGGACGTGCCGGCCGAGGTCGTCGAGTCCGAGCGCCGCGTCGCCGAGGAGACCACCCGCGCCGAGGGCAAGCCCGAGGCCGCCCTGCCGAAGATCGTCGAGGGTCGCCTCAACGGCTTCTTCAAGGACGCCACGCTGCTCGGCCAGCCGTACGCGCTGGACAACAAGAAGTCGGTCCAGAAGGTTCTGGACGAGGCCGGTGTCACCCTGAAGCGCTTCTCGCGCATCAAGGTCGGCATCTGAGTCCGTACCGCGATCGACGCCCGACCCCGATAGGGTCAAGGGCAAGTCGTCCGCGGACGCCGTCACCACGCACGCGCGCGTGACGGACGACAGCAGATCTGACGAGGAGGCCATTGCCGCGCATGGGATGCGAAACACGCCCGGGCCGGCAGTGGCCTTCTTCGTATGTGCACCACGTAACAAAGGCGGGATCTCGATGACCACCAAGGCCCAGAAGAGCGACGACGGCAAAGTACGCGGCCGGTTTCTGCTGAAGCTGTCCGGAGAGGCCTTCTCCGGTGGCGGGGGCCTCGGCGTCGACCCGGACGTGGTGCACAAGATCGCCCGTGAGATCGCGGCCGTCGTGCGCGACGGCGCGCAGGTCGCGGTCGTCATCGGCGGCGGCAACTTCTTCCGCGGCGCCGAACTCCAGCAGCGCGGCATGGACCGGGCCCGCTCCGACTACATGGGCATGCTCGGCACCGTGATGAACTGCCTCGCCCTCCAGGACTTCCTGGAGAAGGAGGGCATCGACAGCCGGGTCCAGACCGCCATCACCATGGGCCAGGTCGCCGAGCCGTACATCCCGCTGCGCGCCGTACGGCACCTGGAGAAGGGCCGCGTGGTCATCTTCGGCGCCGGTATGGGCATGCCGTACTTCTCCACCGACACCACCGCCGCCCAGCGCGCCCTGGAGATCGACGCCGAGGCGCTGCTCATGGGCAAGAACGGCGTGGACGGGGTCTACGACTCCGACCCGAAGACCAACCCCGACGCGGTCAAGTTCGACTCCCTCGGCTACGGCGAGGTCATCACCCGCGATCTCAAGGTCGCCGACGCCACCGCCGTCACCCTGTGCCGTGACAACAAGCTCCCGATCCTCGTCTTCGAGCTTCTGGCGGAGGGCAATATCGCCCGCGCCGTCAAGGGTGAGAAGATCGGCACGCTTGTGGGTGAGCAGGGCAGCCAGGGCTGACGCCCGAGAACAACCCCGTCCGGGGGACGGACGGGACGGACCCTGACCGGGGGATGGACAATGTCCTGCCGGTCGGGAACCGTGCAGGAAGAAGACGCGACGCAGCCGGCCGCCGCCCCACCGAGGAACCGCAGCCGGGCCTTACTCAAGACACGCAGGAGCAAGTGGTGATCGAAGAGACCCTCCTCGAGGCCGAGGAGAAGATGGAGAAGGCCGTCGTGGTCGCCAAGGAGGACTTCGCCGCGATCCGCACCGGCCGTGCGCACCCGGCGATGTTCAACAAGATCGTGGCCGACTACTACGGTGCGCCGACGCCGATCAACCAGCTGGCTTCGTTCTCCGTGCCGGAGCCGCGCATGGCGGTCGTGACCCCGTTCGACAAGAGCGCCCTGCGCAACATCGAGCAGGCGATCCGGGACTCCGACCTCGGCGTCAACCCGAGCAACGACGGCAACATCATCCGAGTGGTGTTCCCCGAGCTCACCGAGGAGCGTCGCCGCGACTACATCAAGGTCGCCAAGGGCAAGGCGGAGGACGCGCGTGTGTCCATCCGCTCGGTCCGCCGCAAGGCCAAGGATGCCATCGACAAGCTGATCAAGGACGGCGAGATCGGTGAGGACGAGGGCCGCCGTGCGGAGAAGGAGCTCGACGACACCACGCACAAGTACGTCGCCCAGGTGGACGAGCTCCTGAAGCACAAGGAAGCGGAGCTGCTCGAGGTCTGATGAACGACTCTTCCTGGGGGGCACCGCCACAAGCCGGCGAAGCCGGTCAAGCCGGACATGCCGGGTACTGGGGGGCCGCCGCGCGTGGACCTGTCCAGGGGGCTGCCCCGGCGGGTCCCGCGTACGATGCGCCTCAGGCGCAGCAGACTCGCCCCATGCCCATCGTGCCCGACGTACCCGCGTATGGCGGAGACCAGGATGACGATCGGGGGGCCGCTCGGCTGAGCGGCCCCTTGTTCCGCGAACAACCGCCGCATGCGCGGCCGTACGACACGCCGCAGGCGCGGCCCTTCGAGGCGGCGCAGCAGAATCCGGAGCCCATGCCCGACGCCCCGCAGTCGGCGCCCCCGCCGCAGAAGAAGAGCGCGGGGCGCGACCTGAGTGCTGCCATAGGGGTCGGTGTCGGGCTGGGCGTGGTGATCGTCGCGTCGCTGTTCGTCGTCAAGGCCGTGTTCGTCGGAGTCGTCGCGGTCGCCGTCGTCGTGGGTCTGTGGGAGCTGACCAAGCGGCTGGAGGAGCGCAAGGGCATCAAGGCGCCGCTGGTCCCGCTCGCGCTCGGCGGTGCGGCCATGGTGGTCGCCGGGTACGTCCGGGGTGCCGAGGGCGCCTGGGTGGCGATGGCGTTGACCGCGTTGGCCGTGCTGGTCTGGCGGATGACGGAGCCGCCGGAGGGCTACCTCAAGGACGTCACGGCGGGTGTCTTCGCGGCGTTCTACGTGCCGTTCCTGGCGACGTTCGTCGCGATGATGCTGACGGCCGACGACGGTGCGTGGCGTGTCCTGACGTTCCTGTTGCTGACCGTCGTCAGCGACACCGGTGCGTACGCCGTCGGCTGGCGCTTCGGCAAGACCAAGCTCGCCCCGCGCATCAGCCCCGGCAAGACCCGCGAGGGCCTGCTGGGCGCGGTGAGCTTCGCGATGGTCGCGGGCGCGCTGTGCATGCACTTTCTGATCGACGACGGCACCTGGTGGCAGGGCCTGCTGCTGGGCCTCGCGGTCGCGGCCAGCGCGACGCTGGGTGACCTCGGCGAGTCGATGATCAAGCGCGACCTGGGCATCAAGGACATGGGCACGCTGCTGCCGGGTCATGGCGGGATCATGGACCGGTTGGACTCGTTGCTGCCTACGGCGCCTGTTGTTTGGCTCCTGCTCGTCCTCTTCGTCGGGTCGGGCTGACGGGCCGGGTCGGCGTCTGATCAGGACTTTCGAGGAGCCTCCGTTCTTACAGAGCGGGGGCTCCTTGGTGTGTGGGACGATTCCCGTGTACGCCGTCAAAGGCACTCAAAGGGGGTCATCATGGCCATCATCCGAGAGAGCGTCGACGTCGACCGAGCCCCGGCCGATGTCTACGCGTACGTGACGGACCCCTCTCATCTGCCGGAATGGCAGCTGAGCGCGGTCTCGGTCGAGCCGCTCGACGAGGGACCGATCCACGCGGGCTCCCGGGTCCGGGTCACCCGGCGCGTCGGGAACCGTCAGATTCCGATGACCGTGCAGTTCGACGAGCTCGACCCTCCTCACAGCTGGGATCTGCACGGGACGGACGGCCCCGTCAGGGCCCACGCCCACGGTGAGATCGAGCCGCTCGACGACGGGCGCCGTTCTCGTGTGACGATCGACCTCGACTTCGAGGGGCACGGCGTCGGCAAGGTCCTGGTTCCCCTCGTCGTCCGCCCGCAGGTCCGCAAGGAACTGCCACGCGACGAGCAACTCCTCAAGGCCCGGCTGGAGGGCACGACCAGCTAGTTCCAACCAGTTCCGCCCCCTACGACGCACAGGGGGCGGGGGTTGTCCACAGGGGGAACGGGCCACGCCAGTTGATCTGCGACACTGGTACAGCCATGCCTAAGCCCGGAGAACTCACTTTCGTCGCCCCCCGCGGAGCCAAGAAGCCGCCGCGGCATCTTGCCGATCTCACGCCCGGTGAGCGTAAGGACGCTGTCGCCGCGATCGGGGAGAAGCCGTTTCGTGCCAAGCAGCTCTCGCAGCACTACTTCGCGCGGTACGCGCACGACCCGGAGCAGTGGACCGACATCCCGGCCGGTTCGCGGGACAAGCTCCGGGAGGAGCTCTTTCCCGAGCTCATGACCGTCGTACGGCATCTGTCGACCGACCAGGGTGACACGCGCAAGACGCTGTGGCGGCTGTTCGACGGGACGCTCGTCGAGTCGGTGCTGATGCGGTATCCGGACCGGGTGACCATGTGCATCAGCTCGCAGGCCGGGTGCGGGATGAACTGTCCCTTCTGTGCCACCGGGCAGGCGGGGCTGGACCGGAATCTGTCCACCGCCGAGATCGTGCATCAGATCGTGGACGGGATGCGGGCGCTCAGGGACGGGGATGTGCCCGGTGGGCCGGCGAGGCTTTCCAACATCGTCTTCATGGGGATGGGGGAGCCGCTCGCGAACTACAACCGGGTGGTGGGGGCCATCCGGCGGCTCACCGACCCCGAGCCCGACGGGCTGGGGCTGTCGCAGCGCGGGATCACCGTTTCGACGGTCGGTCTCGTCCCGGCCATCCACCGGTTCGCCGACGAGGGCTTCAAGTGCCGGCTCGCGATCTCGCTGCACGCGCCCGACGACGAGCTGCGCGACACCCTCGTGCCCGTGAACACGCGGTGGAAGGTGCGCGAGGTGCTGGACGCCGGGTTCGAGTACGTCGGGAAGTCCGGGCGTCGGCTGTCCATCGAGTACGCGCTGATCCGGGACATCAACGACCAGGCCTGGCGCGGTGACCGGCTCGGGCGGCTGCTCAAGGGCAAGCCGGTGCATGTGAACCTGATTCCGCTGAACCCGACCCCGGGCTCGAAGTGGACCGCGTCCCGGCCCGAGGACGAGAAGGCGTTCGTCGAGGCCATCGCCGCCCATGGTGTGCCGGTGACCATTCGGGACACCCGTGGTCAGGAGATCGACGGGGCGTGTGGGCAGCTCGCCGCGACCGAGCGGTAGTCTGGCCACCGTAAGGTCGCCGTAAGCACATCTTCATATTCCGACAGGGGAGCGCCACAGCGCTGAGAGTGCGGCACCGGCCGCAGACCCTCTGAACCTTGCCCAGGTCATTCTGGGTAGGAAGTTCGGTCATCACTCAAGCTGTTGCGCCCTGCCCGGGAGTCGAAAGCGGACTTCCGGGCAGGGCCGCGTCTCTTCCTGGTCAACCCCAGGAGGAATTCAGTGAGCATCACCAAGAAGGCCACGGTCTTCGCCGTCGGGCTCGGTCTCGTCACGCTGTCCGCGTGCGGTTCGTCCGACTCGGACGGCGGCGACGCCGGGGCCGGGAGCAAGACCGTGACGCTTGTCAGCCACAACTCGTGGTCCGTCTCGAAGGGCGTCCTCGCCGCGTTCGAGAAGCAGTCCGGCTACAAGGTCAAGGTCCTGGAGGACGGCGACGCCGGGCAGGCCGTCAACAAGGCGATCCTGACCAAGGACAACCCGCAGGGCGACGTCTTCTTCGGCGTCGACAACACCCTGCTCTCCCGGGCGCTCGACAACGGGCTGTTCCAGTCGTACGACCCCAAGGGCTCCGACCTGATCCTGCCCGAGTACCGGGTCGACCAGGACAAGCACCGGGTCACCCCCATCGACACCGGCGACATCTGCGTCAACTACGACAAGGCGTACTTCAGCGAGCACAAGCTGACCCCGCCGGCGACGTACGACGACCTGATCAAGCCCGAGTACAAGAACCTCCTCGTCACCGAGAACGCCTCCACCTCCTCGCCGGGCCTCGGCTTCCTGCTCGGCACCGCCGCCAAGTACGGCGACGGGGGCTGGGAGGGCTACTGGAAGAAGCTGAAGGCCAACGGCGTCAAGGTCGTCGACGGCTGGGAGCAGGCCTACAACGAGGAGTTCTCCGGGTCCGCCGGCGGTAAGAAGGCCAAGGCCGACCGGCCGCTCGTCGTGTCGTACGCCTCCTCGCCGCCCGCCGAGGTGATCTACGCCAAGCCCCGGCCGACCAGCGCGCCGACGGGTGTCGCGACGGGTACGTGCTTCCGGCAGGTCGAGTACGCGGGCCTGCTCAGCAACGCCGAGAACACCGAGGGCGGCAAGGCGCTGCTCGACTTCCTGCTGACCAAGACGTTCCAGGACGACATGCCGCTGAACATGTTCGTCTACCCGGTGCGGGAGGCCGCCCAGGTCCCGCCGGAGTTCGTGAAGTACGGCCCGCAGGCCAAGAACCCCGAGACCATGGACCCGGCCAAGATCGCCGACAACCGTGACGACTGGGTCAAGTCGTGGACCTCGCTCGTACTGAAGTAGCCCCCCGGAAGGCGGCCACGAAGCGCGCGGCGGTGCGGCTCGGCCTCATCGCCGTGCCCGTCGCGTTCTTCGCGGTCTTCTTCGCCTACCCGGTCGCCGCGATCGTCGCGCGCGGTCTGAAGGTCGACGGGGTGTGGCAGTTCGGGCGGCTGTGGGACGTGCTCGGGGAGTCGGACATCCGGCACGTCCTGTGGTTCACCACCTGGCAGGCGCTCGCCTCCACCGCGCTCACCCTGCTGATCGCGCTGCCGGGCGCCTATGTCTTCGCCCGCTTCGACTTCCCCGGCAAGCAGGTCCTGCGGGCCGTGGTGACCGTCCCCTTCGTGCTGCCGACGGTCGTCGTCGGCACGGCGTTCCTCGCGCTGGTCGGGCGCGGCGGACTCCTCGACGAGCTGTGGGGCGTACGGCTCGACACCACCGTGTGGGCCATCCTGCTCGCGCACGTCTTCTTCAACTACGCCGTCGTCGTACGGACGGTGGGCGGACTGTGGTCCCAGCTCGACCCACGGCAGGAGGAGGCCGCGCGGATGCTCGGGGCGTCGCCCCTGAAGGCCTGGCGGACCGTCACCCTGCCGGCCCTCGGGCCCGCCGTGGCCGCCGCCGCGCTCATGGTCTTCCTGTTCACCTTCACCTCCTTCGGTGTGGTGCAGATCCTCGGCGGGCCGACCTTCTCGACCCTCGAAGTGGAGATCTACCGGCAGACCTCCGAGATCTTCGACCTGTCCACCGCCGCCGTCCTGACGGTCATCCAGTTCCTGGCCGTGGCCGCGATCCTCGCCGTGCACGCCTGGACGGTACGGCGGCGGGAGAGCGCCCTGCGCCTGGTGGACGCCTCGGTGACCGCCCGGCGGCCGCGCGGGGCAGGGCAGTGGGCACTGCTGGCCGGCGTCCTGGCCGTCATCGTCGTGCTCCTGCTGCTGCCGCTCGCCGTGCTGGTGCAGCGGTCGTTCGACGCCCCCGACCTCGGCTACTACCGGGCGCTGACCAGCGCCGACGGTGGGGTCTTCCTCGTCGCGCCGATCGAGGCGATCGGGAATTCGCTCCAGTACGCCGTCGTCGCCACCCTCATCGCCGTGCTGATCGGCGGTCTGGCCGCCGCCGCGCTGACCCGGCGGGACGCGGGCAGGTTCGTGCGCGGCTTCGACGCGCTGTTGATGCTGCCGCTCGGGGTGTCCGCGGTGACGGTCGGGTTCGGGTTCCTGATCGCCCTGGACGAGCCGCCGCTGGATCTGCGGTCCTCCTGGATCCTGGTGCCGCTGGCGCAGGCGCTGGTCGGGGTGCCGTTCGTCGTACGGACCATGCTGCCGGTGCTGCGGGCCGTGGACCAGCGGCTGCGCGAGGCGGCGTCGGTGCTGGGGGCGTCGCCCTGGCGGGTCTGGCGTGAGGTGGATCTGCCGATGGTGCGGCGGGCGCTGCTGATCGCGGCCGGGTTCGCCTTCGCGGTGTCGCTGGGGGAGTTCGGGGCGACCGTGTTCATCGCGCGGCCCGACAACCCGACGCTGCCGGTGGCCGTGGCGCGGCTGCTGGGGCGGGCCGGTGAGCTCAACTACGGCCAGGCGATGGCCCTTTCGACGGTACTGATGGTGGTGTGCGCGGTGGCGTTGCTGGTGCTGGAGCGGCTTCGCACGGATCGGACGGGGGAGTTCTGAGATGACGCCGAGTACGCCGAATATGGCAAGTTCGCCGAGTCTGCTGAGCCTGGAAGGCGCGACCGTAAGGTTCGGCGGTCGGCCCGTGCTCGACGCCGTCGGTCTCGATGTCGCCGAGCACGAGATCGTGTGCGTGCTCGGGCCGAGCGGCAGTGGTAAGTCGACGCTACTGCGGGCCGTGGCGGGGCTGCAGCCCCTCGATGCCGGGCGGGTCTCGCTCGACGGGCGGGACCAGGCCGGGGTGCCCGCGCACAAGCGGGGTGTCGGGCTGATGTTCCAGGACCATCAGCTGTTCCCGCAGCGGGACGTCGGCGGCAATGTCGCCTTCGGGGCACGGATGCACGGGGCCTCGAAGGGCGAACAGGCCGAGCGGGTACGGGAGTTGCTCGCACTCGTCGGACTGCCGGGCGCCGCCCACCGTGCCGTCGCCTCCCTCTCCGGCGGGGAGCAGCAGCGGGTCGCGCTGGCCCGTGCGCTCGCGCCCCGCCCCCGGCTGCTGATGCTGGACGAGCCGCTGGGCCAGCTCGACCGCTCGCTGCGGGAGCGGCTCGTGGTCGAACTCCGGGAGCTGTTCGGGCGGTTGGGCACCACCGTGCTGGCCGTGACGCACGACCAGGGCGAGGCCTTCGCGCTCGCCGACCGGGTCGTGGTGATGCGGGACGGGCGGATCGCCCAGACCGGGACGCCGCTTGAGGTGTGGCAGCGGCCGGTGGACGAGTTCGTGGCCCGCTTCCTCGGCTTCGACAACGTGGTCGAGGGCACCGTCGCCGGGGAGGCCGCGGACACGCCCTGGGGCAAGCTCCCGGTCGGCGAGGGCGCCGCACAGGGCACACGGGCGCTGCTCGTACGGCCGGCCGGGGTGCGGCTCGTGGCGCCCGACGCGGGCCTGCGCTGCACGGTCGCGGCACGCACCTTCAGGGGCACGCATGTCGCCGTGCACGTCCAGCCGGAGGACGCGCCGCGTCTGGAGGCGGCGTGTGCGCTGCGGGACGCGCCCGGCGTCGGGGACGAGGTCGGCGTGGAGTTCGACGCGGCCGAAATTGTCGTGCTGGGCTGATCGCGCGGCCCGTAGGGTGCGGGGCATGAAGCTGCTCGCACATGATCGTTACTGCGATGAAATCGCCCACCAGGTAGGCCTGTTGAGGTCCGTGGTGACCTCCGGCGCCGACCTGGCGGCCACCGTGCCGACCTGTCCGGACTGGTCGCTGGAACAGCTCGTCCGGCACACCGGCGGCGCCCTGCGCTGGGTGGAGCTGATGGTGCGGACGCGGGCGCAGGAGGAGGTTCCGGAGGAGACGGTCCCGCTGCACGGCGGACCGGCGGAGCAGGGCGACCCGGCCGCCCTGGACGCCTGGCTCGCGGAGACCGGCGAGGCGGTCGTCGCCGCACTGCGGGACGCAGGTCCCGACGCGAAGGTGTGGGGCTGGACGGGCGTTCTCACCGCCGGGTTCTGGGCCCGCCGTATGACCCACGAGATCACCGTCCACCGAGCGGACGCCGCGCTCGCCGCCGGGCTGCCGTACGAGGTCGCGCCGGATGTGGCCGCCGATGCGATCGACGAGTGGCTGCAGATCGTCGAGTGGGCGCAGCGGACGCTGCCGGACGACCCGGCGAGGGAGCTGCGGCGGCCGGGGAGCAGCATCCATCTGCATGCCACCGATGACACTCGGGGCGTTGAGGCGGAGTGGATCATCGATGTCTCCGGCGATGTCATCGCCTGGCGGCGCGGCCATGAGAAGGCGACCGTAGCGCTCCGCGGGCCCCTCACCGCCGTACTCCTCGCCTTCTACCGTCGACTGCCGCTGGACAGCCCGGAGTTGGAGGTCCTCGGCGAGCGGGAGTTGCTGGAGTTCTGGCTGGAGCGGGCGACGTTCGGCTGACAGGGGTGTGGCCCGCTCCCGGAGAAGAGGGCGGGCCACCAGGGTGTTGCGGTGCGGGTGGGTCAGCGGTCGCTGCTCGCCCCGCGGCGGCGCAGGCCGAAGAAGACGGCACCGCCACCGATCGCCACGAGCGCGACCGCGATGCCGGCGATCAGGCCGGTGTTGGAGTTCGCACCGGTCTCGGCGAGGTTGGAGTCGTCGTTCGCCGGGGAGGGAGCGTTGCTCGCGGTGTCCGCGGGAGGCGTGCTCGCGCTGTCCGACGGCGTCGGGCTCGGGCTTTCGGTCTCCTCGGCCGGGGTCGAGGCGGAGGCCGACGGGGTCGGGGGCTCCGACGGAGCCGGCGGCTCCTCTTCCTTCTTGCAGGACGTGGACGGCGTCGTCAGGTTCGGCTTGATGTCCTGGTCGACATAGCCCGCGGCCTTGACGTGGACGCGGTACTCCGCGTCCGGCTTCCAGTTCTCGGCGAAGGTGATGGTGACACCCTCACGCGAGCCCTTGACCACCTGCTCGCCGATCTTCTTCAGGTCGGCGCCGTTGTTCTGCAGGAACACGCTGACGGTCGCCGGGACCCCGCTCGGGTCCACGTCGGTGACGGTGATGACGCCCTTGTCGCCGTCGCACTTGGCTTCGGCGGAGAATTCACTGATGTCGCACGCGAGCGCGTTGCCCGCGAGCCCGAGCGCGAGCGCGGCCGAGGCGGAGGCGACACCCAGAGCGCGCACGGAACGTGCGACGGTACGGCGGTTTATGGACACGTTTGTCCTTACGAGTTGCACCACTGAGGGGGGTTGAAGAGGTCGGTGACGTGAGATCACCGTCCCCAGGAGTCTCACAGGTTTATAAGCGTGACATAAGCACTGTCAACGTGTATGCGGCTCACGGACGTTGGCTTTGCCGTCTTATTAACTGCCGAGACGTTTCAACGCCTCCGGCGCCTCCTCGATCCGGTCAACCAGGGCGATACGGGACTCCATCGTTCGGCCCCGCGCGAGCGACTGGAGCAGGGGCCAGGCCGGCAGCTTCTCGGTCCAGTGCGTGCGGTCGACCAGGACCATGGGCGTGGGCTCCCCGCGCGACTCGTAGTAGTTCGGCGTCGCGTTGTCGAAGATCTCCTGTACGGTCCCGGCGGCGCCCGGCAGGAAGACGACGCCCGCGCCGGAGCGGGCCAGGAGGCCGTCCTCGCGGGTGGCGTTGGCGAAGTACTTGGCGATGTGGGAGGCGAAGGGGTTCGGCGGCTCGTGGCCGTAGAACCAGGTCGGGATGCCGACGGAGCTGCCGCCCTTGGGCCAGCGGGCGCGCACCTCGAATGCGGCCGTCGCCCACTCGGTGACGGAGGGCGAGAACCCGGGTGCCTTCGCCAGCAGCCGGAGGGCGTCGGTGAGCATCTCGTCGTGGTACGGGGCGGCGTACGCGCCGAGGTTGGCCGCCTCCATCGCGCCCGGGCCGCCGCCGGTGGCGACCGTGAGACCTGCGCGGGCCAGCTCCCGGCCGAGCCGCGCGGCACCCTCGTAGGCCTGTGTGCCGCGCCGCATCGCGTGGCCGCCCATGACGCCCACCACCCGGGCGCCGGACAGTAGTTCGTCGAGGGCGTCGGAGACGGAGTCGTCGTGCACCGCGCGGAGCATGGAGGCGTAGATGTCGCCGTCCGCCTTGGTCCGCTGGAACCAGGCGTACGCGCGGGCGTCGGGCGTGTTCTCGTAGCCGCCCGGGACGTCCGTCAGGGAGGCGAAGAGCTCGTCGGGGGAGTAGACCAGGCCGCGGTACGGGTCGAAGGGGAGATCCGGCACGGGCGGGAAGACCAGGGCGCCGTCGGTGCGTATCTTCGCGGCGGCTTCCTCGCGCATCGGGCAGCCGAGGAAGACGGCTCCCGCCGTGTCCGTGCCGAGCAGTTCGCGCGTACGGTCCGTCAGGTCGACGGCCTGGACACGGAATCCGGTGAGGGCGCCGCGCGCGGAGACCGTCGCGTCGAACTCCTCCAGCGTCTCTATCTCACGGTCGTTGTGGTGGGCCGCATGGGCGGGCATCGTCTGCACCCGCCCATGCTAGGCACCCCGTGCCGCACGGCTGTTCTCAGCCCTGGATGGCCGCAGGGTCCATCCACACGACCTCCCAGGTGTGGCCGTCGAGGTCGTCGAAGGCGCGGCCGTACATGAAGCCCATGTCCTGGATCTTGGGCGAGGCGGTGCCGCCGGCGGTGACGGCCTTGTCGACCAGCTCGTCGACCTTGTCGCGGCTCTCGGCGCTCAGACAGACGAGCACCTCGCTGGTCTTGGTGGCGTCCGCGATCTCCTTGTCGGTGAAGGTCGCGTAGAACGGCTTGGTGAGCAGCATCGCGACGATGGTGTCGCTGATCACGACGGACGCCGCGTTGTCGTCGCTGAACTGCGGGTTGATCGAGTAGCCCAGCTCCGTGAAGAACTTCTTCGAGGCGTCGAGGTCGTTCACGGGCAGGTTCACGAAGATCATCTGCTGGTAGGCGGGGGCGGTCATCGCGGTCTCTCCCATCGGGGTGGTTGCTGTTCGGTGGGGTAGACCGGGGGGCCGGGCGGAACTCATCGCCGGGCGGAGATTTTTTTCGTACGGGTTTTTCGGCGGGGTTCCGCGACGGCCTCAGCGCGCCAGTGGCAGCGCCGCCAGCTCGGCCACGATCAGGGTGAGCGGGCCGAAGAAGGCGACCAGGACGCCGGCGCGCAGGGCGGCCGCGCTGCGCAGCATCGAGGTGGGGGCGCCGAGGCGGAGCAGTGCGGCGGTGGTGTCGGCGCGGGCCTGCTTGGCCTCCACGGCGGCCGTGAGCAGCGTGGCCGTGGTGCAGCCGGTGACCAGACTGACGCCGACCGGGGTGAGCGGGCCGAAGGCGGAGGCGGCGTCCGGGGCGGAGAGCGTGGCCATGGCGTACGCGCCGGAGAACGCGGCGCAGACGATGCCGAGGGGGCGCCCGATGCGGACGGCCTCCGCCATGAGCACACGGCCTGCCAGCAGGCGCAGCGCTCCGGGGCGTACGGCCTGGAGCAGGCGGCCGCAGAGGTGGGTGAGGCCGGGGGCCGCCAGGGTGAGTCCGAGGGCGGTGAGCAGCCAGCCGGTCAGGATGCCGGCGGAGCCGGTGGGCAGGGCGGCGGGCAGGGTCAGGGTGGTGCCGTTCGCCGCGCGGACCGCGTAGGCCTCGACGGTCAGGCCCGCGGCGATCACCGTGATGCCCCAGGGGAGGCCGGCGGGGGGCTTGCGGGGGACCGGGGGGAGGGTGAGGTCCGAGGTGGCGGCGCTGGAGTCGGCCACCGCTTCGGTCCAGTCGGTCGCCGGGTGGTCCGGGGCGGGGGCGGGGGCGGGCGTGAGGGCCGCGTCGCCCGGCCGGGCGGACGGCGTCCTGTGACCGCGCGTGGGCTGTTCGGCCTCGCCGCTCTCCGCACGCGCTGCGGCGCCCTCGCCGCCCTTCCCCGTGTCCGACGCGCCCTCACCACCCCGTCCACCCCGCCTCAAGTGGGACCCGAACCTGCCGTACGTCCCGAACGTCTCCCGGGCCACCGCCCTGCCGTACGCGCCGAAGCGGCGGTACGCCCGTGCCGTGCCCCGGCTCTCGGCGCGGTGCTCCTTCGGGCGCAGTGCCAGGGCCACCGTCAGGGAGGCGATCGCCGGTGCCGCTGCCAGCAGGGTCAGGGTGGCCGGGAGCGGCAGGGCGGCGTCCGCGGCGAGGAAGTCCGCCGCCGCGCCGTCGAAGGGCATGCCGGTCAGGTCGCCGCGCAGATGGAGGAAGAACAGCAGGGCGACCATCGAGCCGAGGGTGCAGGACAGGGCCGTGGTCGTCGCCGAGACGGCCATCAGACGCAGCGGGCCCAGACCGATCGCCGAGAGGCCGGGGCGGGGCCTGGTGCCGGGGTCGGTGCGGGCCACGGCCACCGCGAAGTGGACCGTCGCGGCCAACGGGGGCGCGCACCAGGCCAGGCGCAGGAGGGACGAGCCGGTGGAGTCCGGGTGGGACAGGGCGTAGCCCAGGGCACACAGCAGCAGGAAGCCCGTGCCCGCGGAGGCCGTCGCCACCAGCAGGCGGCGCAGCTGTACGGCGGATCGCGCGCTGCGCGTCAGGCGGAGAGCGAGCACGCGGCCCGGCCTTCCGTCTCGGTGACCGGGGGCAGCTGCACGGTGTTCACCCGCCGGCCGTCCAGGAGGGTGATCCTGCGGTCGGCGAGGGGCGCCGCGTCCGGGTCGTAGGTGGCCAGGACGACGGTGATGCCGTGCGAGCGGGCCGCCGTGGTCAGGGTGCGCAGGACCTGGGTGCGGTCGCTGCGGTGCAGGGGCGCCGTCGGCTCGTCCGCGAACAGGACCGTCGGCGAGGGCGCCAACGCCCGGGCGATGCAGACGCGCTGGCGTTCGGCCTGGACCAGCTGGTGCGGGCGCTTGCGGGCCACCTCGCCGACGTCCAGGCGCTCCAGCCACTCCAGCGCGACCGTCTTGGCGCGCCGGCGACTGGTGCCGCGCAGCATCAGCGGCAGGGCGGCGTTCTCCCAGACGTTCAGCTCGGGCACGAGGGTCGGGGTGGGGTCGATCCAGCCGAAGCGGTCGCGGCGGAGCTGCTCGCGGGCCATCGGGCCCATCTTGTGCACCGGCACGCTGTTGAACCAGACCTCGCCGCGCCGCACCGGGAGCAGACCGAACAGACAGTGCAGAAGAGTTGTCTTGCCGCTGCCGCGGGCACCGATGACCGCGAGGACCTCGCCCTCCTGGACCCCGAGAGAGACGCCGCTGAGCGCGGGCGAGCCGTCCTTGTACGTGAAGTGCAGGGCGCGCGCCCAGAGCACGTCGTTGTCCGGCGGGGCCACCATGACGTACACCTCGCTTCTGATCCGTTTCCGTACCTGATCCCCCGTGCGGGGGAACGAAGGCTCGGCCGATCGGTCACTTGCACGCTAGGCAGACGTCGCCCCGGAGCCCGGACAGCACACGGCCCCGGGCCGCCGTTTCTCACTCGAACGGGCGGCACCGGGGCCGGTGTTGATCATCCAGACGGAAGATCGACTTCCGCCTGTCGGAGAGGGTGCCGGAGACGCGGGGGCGTCACAGCTTGGTCCATGCCTCCGAGAGCGTCGCGCGCAGGATCTGCTCGATCTCGTCGAAGGTCTCCTGGTTGGAGATCAGCGGCGGGGCGAGCTGGACGACCGGGTCACCACGGTCGTCGGCACGGCAGTAGAGGCCGTTGTCGTAGAGGGCCTTGGAGAGGAAGCCGTACAGGACGCGCTCGGTCTCCTCGTCGTTGAAGGACTCCTTCGTGGCCTTGTCCTTCACCAGCTCGATGCCGTAGAAGAAGCCGTTGCCGCGGACGTCGCCGACGATCGGCAGGTCGTGCAGCTTCTCCAGCGTCGAGCGGAACGCGCCCTCGTTGTCGAGGACGTGCTGGTTGAGGTTCTCGCGCTCGAACAGGTCGAGGTTGGCGAGGCCCACGGCCGCGGAGACCGGGTGGCCGCCGAAGGTGTAGCCGTGCAGGAAGGTGTTGTCGCCCTTGTAGAACGGCTCGGCCAGGCGGTCGGAGATGATGCAGGCGCCGATCGGGGAGTAGCCCGAGGTCATGCCCTTGGCGCAGGTGATCATGTCCGGGACGTAGCCGAACTTGTCGCAGGCGAACGTCGTGCCCAGGCGGCCGAAGGCGCAGATGACCTCGTCCGACACCAGCAGCACGTCGTACTGGTCGCAGATCTCGCGCACCCGCTGGAAGTAGCCGGGCGGGGGCGGGAAGCAGCCGCCGGCGTTCTGCACGGGCTCCAGGAAGACCGCGGCGACCGTGTCGGGGCCCTCGAAGAGGATCTGCTGCTCGATCTGGTCCGCGGCCCAGCGGCCGTAGGCCTCGGGGTCGTCGCCGTGGATCGGGGCGCGGTAGATGTTGGTGTTCGGGACCTTGTGCGCGCCGGGGACCAGCGGCTCGAAGGGGGCCTTGAGGGCCGGCAGGCCGGTGATGGACAGGGCGCCCTGCGGGGTGCCGTGGTAGGCGACCGCGCGGGAGATGACCTTGTACTTGGTGGGCTTGCCGGTGAGCTTGAAGTACTGCTTGGCGAGCTTCCAGGCGGTCTCGACCGCCTCGCCGCCGCCGGTGGTGAAGAAGACCTTGTTGAGGTCACCGGGCGCGTGGTGGGCGAGGCGCTCGGCCAGCTCCACGGCCTTCGGGTGGGCGTAGGACCACACCGGGAAGAACGCGAGCTCCTGCGCCTGCTTGAAGGCGGCCTCGGCAAGCTCGACGCGGCCGTGGCCGGCCTGGACCACGAACAGGCCCGCGAGACCGTCGAGGTAGCGCTTGCCCTTGTCGTCGTAGATGTGGGTGCCCTCGCCCCGGACGATGGTGGGCACGGGCGACTTCTCGTACGAGGACATGCGGGTGAAGTGCATCCACAGGTGGTCGTACGCGGTCTGGCTGAGGTCCTTGGAGCTCACGGTTATCGGGTCCTCACGGTTATCGGGTTCCCCACATGTAGGTCTGCTTCTTGAGCTTCAGGTAAACGAAGCTCTCGGTGGAGCGCACGCCGGGGATGGCGCGGATACGTCGGTTGATGACCTCCAGAAGGTGGTCGTCGTCCTCGCAGACGATCTCCACCATCAGGTCGAAGGAGCCCGCGGTCATCACCACGTACTCGCACTCCGACATGGAGGTCAGCGCGTCGGCCACGGACTCCACGTCGCCCTCGACGTGCACGCCGACCATCGCCTGCCGCCGGAAACCCACGGTGAGCGGGTCCGTGACGGCGACGATCTGCATGACGCCCTGGTCGAGCAGCTTCTGGACGCGCTGGCGCACGGCCGCCTCGGACAGGCCCACGGCCTTGCCGATCGCGGCGTACGGCCGACGGCCGTCCTCTTGAAGTTGTTCGATGATGGCGAGGGAGACGGCGTCCAGCGTGGGGCTGCCGCCGTTCCTGGACTCGCGGGAGTCCCTGTGCTCTGCGCTTCGACTGGCCACGACGTCACTGTGCACGACGTCTCGACAGTTCCGCAAGGTCGCGGCGATGAAATTCGTTGTTTACGTGACTGAGACCTGCGGATTTCGCAGAAGTGGCCCTAGTGGGGGTGTTGAAAACGTGGGGCAGCCGATTAGGGTGGGTGTCTCAGAGAGTGGACAGTCACAAACAGTGAAGACCTGATCAGGAGGCCGGCAGTGAGCACCGAGCTGCGTCGTCTGCGCAACTACATCAACGGTGAGTTCCGGGACGCCGCCGACGGACGCACCACCGAGGTGGTCAACCCCGCGACGGGCGAGGCGTACGCGACCGCGCCGCTGTCCGGGCAGGCGGACGTGGACGCCGCGATGGAGGCCGCCGCCGCGGCCTTCCCCGCCTGGCGTGACACGACCCCCGCCGAGCGCCAGAAGGCTCTGCTGAAGATCGCGGACGCCTTCGAGGAGCGCGCCGAGGAACTGATCGCCGCCGAGGTGGAGAACACCGGCAAGCCGACCGGGCTCACCCGGTCGGAGGAGATCCCTCCCATGGTCGACCAGATCCGCTTCTTCGCGGGCGCGGCGCGCATGCTGGAGGGCCGGTCGGCCGGTGAGTACATGGAGGGCCTGACCTCGATCGTCCGCCGTGAGCCGGTCGGCGTCTGCGCGCAGGTCGCGCCCTGGAACTACCCGATGATGATGGCCGTATGGAAGTTCGCCCCCGCCCTCGCGGCGGGCAACACGGTCGTACTGAAGCCGTCGGACACGACGCCCGCATCGACCGTCCTGATCGCCGACATCATCGGCTCGATCCTGCCCAAGGGTGTCTTCAACGTCATCACGGGTGACCGCGACACCGGGCGGCTGATGGTCGAGCACCCGACCCCGGCGATGGCCTCCATCACCGGCTCGGTGCGCGCCGGCATGTCGGTCGCCGAGTCGGCGTCCAAGGACCTCAAGCGGGTCCACCTGGAGCTGGGCGGCAAGGCGCCGGTCGTCGTCTTCGAGGACACCGACATCGCCAAGGCCGTCGAGGACATCTCGGTCGCGGGCTTCTTCAACGCCGGGCAGGACTGTACGGCCGCCTGCCGCGTCCTCGTCCACGAGGCCATCCACGACGAGTTCGTCGCCGCGCTCGCCAAGGCCGCCGCCGACACGAAGACCGGGCAGCCGGACGACGAGGACGTGCTCTTCGGCCCGCTGAACAACCCCAACCAGCTCAAGCAGGTCGAGGGCTTCATCGAGCGGCTGCCGGCGCACGCGCGCGTGGAGGCCGGTGGCAAGCGGGTCGGTGAGAAGGGCTACTTCTTCGCGCCGACCGTCGTGTCCGGGCTGAAGCAGGACGACGAGATCATCCAGAAGGAGGTCTTCGGGCCGGTCATCACCGTGCAGTCCTTCTCCGACGAGGCGCAGGCCGTGACGTGGGCGAACGACGTCGAGTACGCGCTGGCGTCCTCGGTGTGGACCAAGGACCACGGGCGGGCGATGCGGATGTCCAAGGCGCTGGACTTCGGGTGCGTGTGGATCAACACGCACATTCCGCTGGTCGCGGAGATGCCGCATGGCGGGTTCAAGAAGTCCGGGTACGGCAAGGATCTTTCGGCTTACGGGTTCGATGACTACACGCGGATCAAGCATGTGATGACGTCCCTGGACGCGTAGGTCGTACTTCGGCCGCGGGTGCGTGGGGGCTGGTCGCGCAGTTCCCCGCGCCCCTTAGGGCGTTGCCGCTCCGGCCGATCGACAAGGTGTCCGGCGTGTGGCGTTCCACTCGACGCGACGTCGATTGATCGGCCGGAGCCACGGGGGCATGCTGCGGCAATGGCCCTCCCTCCGAACAACTCCCCACTGTCCCGCCGGAACCTGCTGCGCACCCTCGGTGCGGGCGCGTTGCTGGGCGGGCTCGCCGGATGCGGTGTGCGGCCCGCCTATGTGTCGCCCGGCGACCGGGCCGCCGCTGATCTCTCGGCCACCGACAAGCGGCTGACCTGGGCGAACTGGCCGCTGTATATCGACACCGATGACGAGGACGCGCGGCGGCGGCCGACGTTGGAGGCGTTCGAGAAGCGCACCGGCATCTCCGTCGACTACGTCGAGGAGATCAACGACAACGACGAGTTCTTCGGCAAGATCAGCCCCGCCCTGATGAACCATCAGCGCACCGGCCGCGACCTCATCGTCATCAGCGACTGGATGTGCGCCCGGTTCGTACGGCTGGGCTGGGTGCAGGAGATGGACCGGGCGCGTCAGCCCAACGTGACCAAGTACCTGGACCCACAGCTGCGGTCACCGGCCTTCGACCCCGGCCGCAAGTACACCGTGCCGTGGCAGTCCGGCATCACCGGCATCGCGTACAACCACCGCAGGCTCGGCCGCGAGATACGCCATGTCTCCGACCTCTGGGCGAGCGACCTCAAGGGCCGGGTGACCCTGCTCTCCGGCCTGGACGAGGCCTTCGCGCTGCTCATGCAGGGCAACGGCGTCGACATCACGCGCTGGACCGCGGACGACTTCCACACCGTGTGCGACCAGGTCGAGAAGCAGGTCGGCAACGGCCAGATACGCCGCTTCACCGGCAACGACTACATCAAGGACCTGTCGAGCGGCGACGTACTGGCCTGCCAGGCCTACTCGGGCGACGTCATCCAACTCCAGGCCGACGACCCCGACATCCGCTTCGTCGTCCCCGAGGAGGGCGCCGAGCTCTGGTCGGAGTCCCTGATGATCCCCAACCTGGCCCGCCACAAGACCAACGCCGAGCGGCTGATCGACTATTACTACGAGCCCGAGGTCGCAGCGGAGTTGGCCGCCTGGGTCAATTACGTCTGCCCGGTCCCCGCCGCCCAGGACGTCCTCGCCTCCGCCAAGGACGAGGAGACGGCCGCCCTGGCCGAGGACCCCCTCATCTTCCCGGACACGGCGATGCGCGAGCGGCTGGCGATCGCGCGGGACATCACCTCCGGGGAGCGGGTGGAATTCGCGAAGCGGTGGAACGCGATCGCGGGGTTGTAGGGGAGCGGGGCGTAATGTGTGACGAGGATTTTTAGTTGGCACAAACGAGGGATAGTTGGCTGTGACGAGGGATTGTTACGCGACGTCGACTCCGTAAGCTCGAGCGAGGCCGTCGAGCCCATCAGCCCAGCCCTGACCAAGAGCCCGGAGCTTCCACACGGGGTTGCCGTCGACGCTGTGCCTGTAGAGCTCGGTGATGACCATCGCTCGGATGGAAGGATCGGCGGGAGGCCTGAACGTCCACGCGGTGCCGCTTACGCAATCCAGGTCCAGGGTTGCGTGAGTGAGGGACCCGCAGGTGAGTCCGGTGTCAACGTCCATGTTGATGGCGACAGCGACGCGGTGTACCCGGTCGGGTAGCGCGGAAAGGTGGACGGTGGCGCGTTCCACCGTGTGTGATCCTTCCTGCTGTTTGCCGAGGAGACGGGCGCCTCCGTCGGCAGCGGAGGGCTGGTTGTAGAAGACGAAGTCCTCGTCGCTGCAGACCCGGCCGTCGTTCCCGAGCAGAAACAGAGTGAGGTCTGCGTCCGCGCCGGCGAAGGTGAAGGAGACACGAAGTCCTTGCCAGGCTTCCTCGGGCAGCACGAGGGTCTGGCCCGCGATGAGGACCGCAGACGTGGCCGGAGGAGCGGCGGGGATGGGAGGTGGCGAGAGAGTCTGATGCTTCCACTCGGCGAAGGCTCTGATCTGGTACGGATCGCCTACCCCGGCTCGGAGGTCGGGAGGCGTGTTGGCGCCGAGGGCGATGTCCAGGTCCGCGAGGGACGGTTCACCAGAGCCGGAGTCGTCTTGGGCACCGTCGAGCAGGGCTTGCAGGCCGGCAATGCGCGTGGTGTCCAACGGTTTGAGCGTGCTGGAGATTGCCGGAGGCGGTGGTGGTGACGGAACAGGCGGTGTCCTGCCCGATGTCCAGGAAGCGTAGGGCATCCTCGGGCGTCCGCCAGGGTGTAGCCTCAATCGTCTGTCGTGTCCACCGGCCGTAAGCGACAAAGCCGAGTCGCTGTGTATCGGGAAGGCGCGTCATGACGGCCAGGTCGATGGCCTGGATGCCGGGTGCGGTTGCGAAGCCTTCCTTGAGAGTGGCGACGACGTTGGAGCCCATGGCTGTCAACCACCACAGGGTCCGGTCACGTTTGGTGAGATTCTTCAGGGTGGGGCGACCACTGGGTGTCAGGCCTGCGGTCTGGGTGGGCATCGTGTCCAGGTCCTGTTGTCGCATCACGACGGACAGGACCGAGCCGTCCACGCCGACTGCACAGCCGGCGGCCGGATTGTCGGAAAACGCGGTGTTCACCGCCTCGCAGACAGTGGCCTCGTCGTTGGCCAGCAACGCGTGCCACCACGTTCCTGCCTCGGTGACCATCTGTTCACGGACGGCGTGGAGACGCGCCGTCTCCGCGGCCAGGCAAGCGGGAGCGTCCTCCTGGGCACGCTGCTTGGCGGCAGTTCGTTCGGCACGTGCGAGTCGACCCACTCCGTGCAGGTGAAAGGTCTGGGCTTCGGCGAGTGCCCATGGCAGGCCGAGTTGTGGAGCAGCTGGGATCAGGGGCGGTTCCGCAGCGGTGAAGGTCTGCAAATGGACGCTGGTCATTTGCAGCCTGAGCTCTCGTAGTTGAGCGATAGCGGCGGCGCGTTCCGCCTCCTGCTGTGCCCGTTCCGCCTGGCGGCGCGTTCGCTCCAACTGGCCAGCCGAAGGAGCAACCGACCGAGTCTGCGCGGCACGACGTGTACTGGTCCGGCGACGACTGCCACCGAGGGAACTCGACGCATAGAAGGGGCCGAGCCCTGTCGACACCCTCGCGCCGCCACTGCCCACACTGAGCCTCGCCGCACGAGGACCGACGGACGTTCGCACGCCTCGTGTGGAGACACGAACGCTCAGCCCAGGCACACCGACACGGAACCCGAATCCCATGGCCCACCCCCTTTCCCCGGGGGCACAGTGTGGCACTAACAGGCACTTCGGGAGTACGTGTCAGGCTCATCCACCCCTGGGAGGTTCGTCATCCGGGTCGAGGAGCGGGGACCGAAGTCATCTCAGTGGCGCATTCCGCCCAAAGCCGAGACGGTCGAGGACCAGCGGACTACCGTTTCCCTCTCAGCGATCAAGGGGGCGAAGGATGCGGTCGATGTCGTTGCGCAAAGGGGAGAACCAAGCGCTGTTGGCAGCGCCAGTGGTACTGGCCGTGTCGGTTCAGGGGCTGGCGGCGGATGTCTCGGCACTGCTGCTAGGAGCGGACGGCAAGGTTCGCAGCGATGACGACTTGGTCTTCTACAACCACCCGTCCCAAGACGGTGTGTCAATGGCCGGCTCGGCGGTCACGGCGGATCTCCTGCGTGTGCCAGCCGATGTGGACCGAGTGGTTGTCGTGGTGAGTGCTGATCCGCTTCAGCCCGGCGCGGTCTTCACCCGCGCTCCGCTTCTGACGATTACCCAGTCAGGGTCGTCTGCCATGTCGTTCACCGCGCCAGACTTCACATCCGGTGAGACGGTCGTGGTCCTGGCGGAGCTTTATCGGCGGAACGAGGGATGGAAGATCCGCGCCGTAGGACAGGGGTATGCCTCCGGCCTGGCTGGTCTGGCCACCGACTACGGAGTGGATGTCGACCCCGAGCCCATCCCCACTCCTGTGTCTCTTCCCGCCCAAGGGCGTCCGACTTCGAGTTCACCGAGGTCTGCGGTGGACTTGTCGAAGGTCGAACGACTGGCCCCCGCGCTGCTGTCCCCGGCTCGTCAGGCCGGCAACGCCCTCGTGGACCGGGGCATCTCGAACCGGCGCGCGGCTGTGTACCTGATCCTGGACCACGACTGGCACATGGAAGAGCTGTACGAGTCGTTTGCCGTGCAGGCCTTCGCAGAGCGTGTCCTCGCGCTGTCGGCCAACCTTGACGATGACGGCACCGTGCCCGTGGTTTTCTCCAGTGGACGAGAACCTTTTCTGGAGGAGATCCGTCTCGATAACTACCGCGGTCGTATCGGGCAGTTGCACACCCAGGTGGACTGGGGCTGGGGCAATGTCGCCGACGCCATGCGTCGCGCAGTAGGGCACTACCAGGAGTCAGGAGCGGCTGACCCGGCCTTCATCGTGACGCAGGTCGGAGATGAGCCCTGGGACAAGGCCGAGGTCCGCTCCTTGCTGCAGAACACCGCATCGCTCGGGGTGTTCTGGCTGTTCGTCGGATTCGGACGCGGCAAGCTCGCGTTCTACAAGAACCTCAACGCATCCGCCTCCGCCACCTTCTCCAACGTGGCCTTCTACGATGCGAGCAAGAACCCGGGATCGGTGCCCGACGAGCGGTTCTACGCCGGCCTCGTCGACGCCTTCGCGCTCTGGTTGCGGCGTTGAGCCAGCCGCCACTTGCGCACCGACTGAGTAGCCTCATCGCCTCTGATCAGGCCGTGTCCAATCTTCGGCGCTACTTCGGCATCAGCTTGGACCTGGAAACAGTGCCATTCACGGGCAGTCGTTTCGAGCATTTGGCCGACGGAGGGGATCGTCAACCGGTGGCGAACGTAGTGACCGCCGATGATCTCATTGCTGTGCAGACCCTGTCGGTCAGGATCCCTGCGCAGGTCGCCTTGGACCTCTTGGAAGGCGACCTCGGTCTCCGAATGTCCGAACTCCTGGGCAGCGTTCCCCATGACGTCGACATGGTCGAGGCTGAGGTCACCGACCTGGGCGATGGGGCACCAGCCCACACTGCCTGGCGTGTTCTCTGTGACCAACCCGGTGTCGGGTGGGTGACGGCCGGCAAGCTCCTCGCTCGGAAGAGGCCGCGGTTGTTGCCCGTCTACGATCAGGTCGTTCGCTGCGTCCTCGAGCGGCCGAAGTCATTCTGGCTTGAGTTGCATGGCGCACTGCGTGCCGACAACCAGGCGTTGCACCGCGAGCTGATGGCTCTACGACAGGCCGCTGACCTCCCTGCGACCGTCAGCGCGCTTCGGGTCTGCGATGTGGTGTTGTGGATGCATCACCGTGCGGATCATCAGAAGGGACGTTGCACCGAGACCTGAAGTTCCCGGCGAAACATCCTCTGACCTGCGGTGTACCAAAGTGCCAACTATCTCTCTGATTTCGTGCTTCCAGTACCAGAAGCTAGTTGGCATCAGCGCAGGTCACGAACGTCTCCTGATGCCAACTAGCGCTCCTGGTCACAGTCCGCACCGCGCACGCCATCGACGTACGCGTCCGGAATCACCGGTCGTGAACGGACGGAGCCCTCACCAGTTCTCGGGAGTGAGGTCGGGGCCCACGAGGTGACCGTGCGAGTGCGCCGCGTCATGGGTGAAATGGGCCGCGTACCAGAGGACCACGTCGGTGTCATTGAGCGGCTCGGCCGGTGACCGCAGGGCGTCCAGGCGGGCCCGGGACAGTTGCGGGTCGGTCGTGAAGTGCTGGCCGTCGTCGAGTTCGGTCGAGCGGTAGCGCAGCGCCCACAGGTCGCCGACCCCGTACGCGTCCTGTGTGCCGTCGGTGGCGCCGGGTGTCAGGTGGTACGCCTGGCGGCCTGCGGTGTTGCGCACGCGCCAGCGCCGGTGGCGTGCCGGGTCGCGGGGGCGTCGGATCTCCCAGGACTTGGTGTGCCAGTTACTCCCGCCCGGGATCAGGGGCGGGTCGTTGAACTCCTCGACCGTGTTCGGGGAGGCGCCGCCCACGTCGAAGTCGAAGCGCCAGTAGACATGGTGTCGGTGTTCCCGGCAGGTGCAGGGGTTGTTGACGCCCGCGAAACCGAAACGCGGGCGAATGGTGCCGTTCGCATGGAGCCGCCATTGGCTGATGTAGCGGTACCAGCCCGCCATCAACTCACTGACCAGGACCACTTCCTGGCCGAGTACATAGATCGCGACTCCGCGGAAGTTGCCCGTGTCCGTGCCGGTGTCGAGGATGGTGAGCGCGGGAGAGGGGCAGATCCGAAAACCGGGTGCGACGTTCTGGCCGGTCGCCTGGAAGCAGGCTTCGGAGTTCTGCCAGTCCCGGTACGTCGGCCCGCAGCCCCCTGCGGTGGCCTGGACGTACTCGACGTTGAGGATCGGGACATGGGCCCGGTACAGCACGGTGCGGCCGCGATAGCGGACGTGCCGCAGCTCCACGCCGGAGCCGTTGGTGCCCGAGGACGCGGCTGGCCTGACCACTTGGAGCTGCCACAGTGTCTGCCCGCCCTGAGTGACCGTCAGATTGACCTGTCCCGTGGTTCCTGTGCCTGCGCAGCGGTCGTCGGGCGCGGTCGGCTCGCAGCGCGCCGCACCGTGGGGCAGTCGCTCCGTGAGGTCGTGCAGGACGCGGCGCTCGGCCATCAGCGCCCCGACGACCTGTACACGGTCGTCCTGGGTACCCAGGAGCCCCACGCCCAGGACGCGCCGGACACGGCCGTCCGGATCCTCGTGCTCCACGACCGGCGGCATCGGGCGGAACACTGTGATGGTGCCGGACCGGATCTGCTCGCCGAACTCGGGGTCCTCGCCCACGATGGCCGCGGCCTCGGCGAATTCCTCGGTGGTGGGCAGGGGTTGCGCGACATGGGCGGTGATGTCCAGGTCGCCGGGCGCACGGGGGTCCGCGGCGCGCAGGTCACCGCTGATCGCGAGGACGCGTTCCGCGTCGTAGTCGTAGACGCGTGCGGTGAACCGGTCGGAAGGCTGCGGTTCCTCCGTCTTGCGGGGATCCGGCTCCGGTACGAGCGAGAGCAGTCGGGCCCTGGCTCCGTCGAGCGTCTTGAGGACGGACGGGTGCTGGAGTAGTCCCTCCCGGATCCTGCTGACGTCCCGCTCCAAGGGGGCGACCGGCTTCGCCTGGATTTCGAGGTCGAGTTCGTCGGGCATGGCGGCCTCCAGTCGGCGTGCGCCACGGAACTCACGGGGCGGTCACGGAGGCGGACCCGCGCGGCCGGGATGTTCCGATGGCCGACGCGGCAGACTCTAGTGCGGAGGCGATGCTTCGACCCCGGGGCGACTCGTCAATTTGCGTTGTTCTCGGGGAAGTTGGACGTGAGCGGTGCCCGCCCAGGTAGGCCGGCCGGTTCCCCGGCGGCTGTGGACCGCGTATGTGACGGAGACAAGCCGAAGAGGCCGCGCTGTCAGGCTGAGCCACGCCCGCTCCACCGGGTGGGCCATGCGGTCACATGCCCACGGCGTGGGCATGATCTCCCCAGGAGAGACAGGAAGTTGAGACGCAGACGCAGTACGTCGTATGCGCGTGTTCCGGTGACCATGGCCGTCGCGTTCGCGGTGGCTTTCGGCGTCGGGACGACGCAGGCTTTCGCGAATCCCCTACCGCGGACGGCGACCGAGGAACCCGCCCCCAAGGGCTCCTCCGCCAAGACCCCGAACCCCACACCCCGACCCGACGCCATCCCCGAGAAGAAGCGCGCCGCCATCCTCGGCAAGGACTACCGGACCTCCACGGACCGGGCGTTCACCACCTCCGGCGACGGCACGGGCTTCCATGTCATGGTGGCCGACGAGAAGAACGGCTACCAGTGGAAGACGGCCGCCTCGCTGTCCGAGCCCGGGTTCGAGGCGGACACCTGGATCGGCAACGCCTGTGTGACCGAGTCCGGCAAGTACGCCGCCGTGGCGTACGCGCCGCGCACGTTCACCAACAAGCCGGAACTGATGAGCCGCGGCGCCTTCACGGCCCTGGTGAACCTCACCAACGGCGAGGTGCGCAAACTGCCGTACACGGCGACGCTCGGCTACTTCTCGCCGGGCTGCGGCACCGGTGAGAAGGCGGTGTTCACCCAACTCACCGACGAGAACACCTCCGAGAAGGTGGAGACCCGTCTGGTCACCACCGACGCCCGCACGGGCAGGGTCGAGAAGTCGACGGTGGCCGGCCAGGTCACCTCGGCCGTCCCGGCCGGCGACCACATCGTGGCGGCCCGCGGCAAGGCGATCGTGCGGATCGACGGGGCGCGCGTGAAGACCGTCGCCCCCACGCACGCCGTGCCGTTCCAGCTCAAGCCGGACGCCGACGGCGGGGTCACCTTCATCGACCGACTGCCTGTCGCGAAGGACGCGAGGAAGGAAGCGGCGAAGGAGGCGGGGAAGGACGCGGGCAAGGAGTCGAGCAAGGCGGTGGGCAAGCAGGTCCCGACCGCCGATCAGGCCGCCGTCTCGCGCGTCACCGCGCAGGCCGTCGAGACGGCCGACGGCAAGGCGCGCGCCGCTCAGCTCGCCCAGGGTTCGCTGACCCGCTTCGACCTCGACCGGACCCCGCGGGGCACGGTCTACGTCACCGGTGAGGCGAAGAACAAGGGCGCGTTACCGGGTGCCGTGCACAACCCGGGCGGCCTCGCCAAGGACGCCCGTATCTCCAGCCGGGGCGCGGCCGCGCTGACCACGGCCTGGGCCGACGGCAAGGACTCGCGGATCTCGCAGAAGGACGCCTTCTCGGCGCGCGGCGCCCGCATCACCATGAAGGCCCTGGACACCGGGAAGACGACGGTGCTGGACGCGGCTCCGGGCAACCGGATCGGCAGCGCCGGCGCACAGCGGGCCGCGACCGCGCAGAGCCCGGCGCTCACCGGCAAGGCCGCCGCATCCGGCTCCGGCTCCAGCTCTGGCTCCGGCTCCGGCTCCAGCTCTGGCTCCAGCTCCGGCTCCGGCTCCGGCTCCGGCTCCGGCTCCGGCTCCGGCTCCGGCTCCAGCTCCAGCTCCAGCTCCAGCTCCAGCTCCAGTAAAGCGTCGACGCTGGCATCGCCCGTCGACGACGACCGCACCTGCTCCGTCCCCCGCAACGACCCCAAGAAGCAGGCGTTCCAGCCGACCCCG
>JABFVM010000268.1 GCA_013362785.1 Streptomyces sp.
GGGGGGTGGTCAGAGCTTTCCGGCGCCCGCGCCGGACGTCACCGAGGCGACGACGGTGGACGCGGACTCGGCGGTGTAGCTGTAGGGCGGTGTGAAGCTGCCCGCCTGGGAGATCTCGGTCGCGGCCCCGCCGAGATCGTTGCCGCGCAGCGTGGCGTAGCCGTCGACGTCGCTGCTGCGGTTCGTGGTGACGGCGACCTTGGTGTCGCGGAAGACGTTGTTCTCCACGAGCATCTGGGCGCCCATGCGGGAGTGGCAGGCGGTGTCCGCGCCGGCCACGTAGTTGTTGTAGAAGTGCCCGGTGCCGAAGCGCAGGCTGGGGATGCGCGAGTAGACGTTGCTGAACTGGTTGTGGTGGTACGTCACCTTCAGATGCCCGGTGTCCTCGCTCGCGTTGTTGTCGCTGTGGCCGACGAGCGAGCCCTTGAAGTGGTCCTTGAAGGTGTTCCAGGACACCGTGACGTTGTCCGAGCCGTGATTGATGTCCAGCAGCCCGTCGTAGTAGTCCTTGTCGTGATCGCGGTCGGCCGAGAAGGAGTTGTGGTCGATCCACACCTTCGTCGACGCCTGGACCGTGATGCCGTCGGACGGCGCGACCGGCTTGCTGATGTTCAGGTTGCGGACGACGACGTTGCTGACGTTCTTCAGCCGTAGCCCGCCCCCGGTGAACCCCGACGACGAACCCACGCCCATGACCGTGGTGTTGGAGCCGACGTCGACCTGACCGCTCAGCGAGATCAGGCCGTTGACCCGGACGACCTTGGCCGAGTTGCCGGTCACCGCCGACTTGAAGGCGGACAGCGTCGAGACGGTGACCGCCGAGGTGCTGCCGCCGCCGGTCGTCCCGGCGCCGAACCCGATCGGCGAGGTCTCGGCCGCCCCGGCGTGCTGCGGCAGGACCAGGACGGCCGCGGTGGCGAGGGCGGCCGCGGCGGCCGTCACCAGTGCGGTTCTTTGCGGGCGTGTACGTGGGGGGAGAGTACGCATGCGGGTGCGTCCCTTCAGAAGGACCTACTCGATCGTGTATGTGAACGATGTGCGTCATGTAGAACGCTGCGTGCGAGCAGAGTGGCCGTGTGGGGGTTGGTGCGCTGCGGCTCGGTCACACTGCTGAACGGAACGTAGGGTGCAAGCGCTTTCTAGTCAACGCTTTGCGCAGAAGGATTCGGTCAGTCCTGATAGGAGGCAAGGGCTCTCTGAAGGGCTGGCGCGAGGTGGCGTGGGAGCGCTTCCATGACGAGCGTGTCCATGTCACGATGCCTCTCTGGACGCTTTCCCCCGCGAGAGGACGAGTCCATGCCGTCCCCATATATGCGTACGCTGATCAGCGGGCTGGTGCTCACCCTGCTGGCCTTCGGAGCCGTGGCCGTGTCCCCGGACCGCGCGGCGGCCGGCAGCCCCCTCCCGGACCGGGCCGGCCGATTACCCGGCTCCTTCACCTGGTCCTCAGGCGGCCCCCTGATCGCGCCCAAGCCGGACGCCGCCCACCCGATCGTCTCCGTCAAGGACCCGACCGTCTTCCGCCACGGCGACCGGTGGCACGTCTACATGACGACCGCCGACACCTCCGGCCGCTGGAGCCTGGCTCACACCAGCTTCACCGACTGGTCCCAGGCCGCCGCCGCGCCGCAGACCTTCCTCGACACCAATCCGAACATCGGCGACCGGTACGCCGCCGCGCCCCAGGTGTTCTACTTCGCGCCGCAGAAGAAGTGGTACATGGTCTACCAGACCGGCCCGCCGTCCTTCTCCACCACCGACGACCCGGCGAACCCGGGCAGTTGGAGCGCGCCGCGGAACTTCTTCGACGCCGAGCCGCCGATCGTCACCGAGAACAAGGGCCAGGGCGGCTGGCTCGACTTCTGGGTCATCTGCGACGACACCGACTGCTATCTGTTCTCCTCCGACGGCAACGGCCATCAGTACCGCTCGCGCACCACGGTCGCCGAGTTCCCGGGCGGCTTCCGGGACACGGCCATCGTGCTGTCCGAGCCCAACCGCTTCGACCTCTTCGAGGCGAGCAACGTCTACCGGCTCGGCGCCGACGGCAAGTACCTCATGCTCGTCGAGGCGCTGGCGACCGGCTCCGACTGGCGGCGCTACTTCCGGGCCTGGACGGCGGACAGCCTGGACGGTGCGTGGAAACCGCTCGCGGAGACCGAGGCCAACCCGTTCATCCGCTCCACCAACGTCACCTTCGGGCCGGGACAGCCCGCGTGGACCACGGACTTCAGCCACGGCGAGATGATCCGCGACGGCAACGACCAGACCCTCACCATCGACCCGTGCCGCCTGCAGTACCTGTACCAGGGGATGGACCCCGCCTCCGGCGGCGACTACTCCCAACTCCCCTGGCGGCTGGGCCTGCTGACCCAGACGAACAGCTCCTGCTGATACGTATCGACAGCGCCAGAAGGGACAAGGACGTGCCCACCCCCACCGGCACCACCCCGAGAAGACCGCTCCGTGCGTTACTCGTCGCCCTCTTCGGAACCCTCCTGCCGCTGCTCGCGGCACTGCTCGTCACCGCCCCCGCGGCCACCGCCCGCACCGAGGCCGCCGACGCCGTCCCCACCGCGACCCTCACCGAGGTCACCGACTTCGGCACCAACCCCAGCAACCTGCGGATGTACGTGTACGTGCCGGACGGCGTCACCGCCCACCCGGCGGTCCTGGTGGCCGTGCACTGGTGCACCGGCTCAGGACCGGACATGTACAACGGCACCGAGTACGACACCCTCG
This sequence comes from Streptomyces sp., assembly GCA_013362785.1. GTDB lineage: Bacteria > Actinomycetota > Actinomycetes > Streptomycetales > Streptomycetaceae > Streptomyces. The sequence goes on from JABFVM010000268.1 coordinate 2,743, forward strand.
CCGACCGGTACGGCTTCGTCGTGGTCTACCCGTCCGTCACCCGCAGCAGCAAGTGCTTCGACGTCTCCTCGCCGCAGGCCCTGAAGCGGGACGGCGGCAGCGACCCGGTCGGGATCAAGTCCATGGTCGACTGGGCCACCCGCACCTACGACGCCGACACCGACCGCGTCTTCGCCACCGGCATCTCCTCCGGCGCGATGATGACCAACGTCCTGCTCGGCGACTACCCCGACGTGTTCGCCGCGGGCGCCGCCTTCTCCGGCGTCCCCTTCGGCTGCTTCGCCACCACCGACGGCTCCGAGTGGAACAGCGCCTGCGCACAGGGCACGATCACCCGCACCGCCCAGCAGTGGGGCGACATCGCCCGCGCCGCCTACCCCGGCTACACCGGACCCCGGCCCCGTATGCAGCTGTGGCACGGCACCGAGGACGACGTCCTGCGCTACCCCAACTTCGGGGAGATGATCAAGCAGTGGACGAACGTCCAGGGCGTCGGCCAGACCCCGGCCGCCACGGACACGCCCCAGTCCGGCTGGACCCGCACCCGCTACGGCGGCACCGGTGACCGGGCCCCCGTCGAGGCGATCAGCCTCCAGGGCGTCGGCCACAACCTCTACGCGAACGGCATGGCGGCCCGTGTGCTCACCTTCTTCGGCCTGGACAGCGGCGGCCCCGCACCCCAGCCCCAGCCCGGCGCCTGCAAGGTGACCGCCACCACCAACGCCTGGAACACCGGCCTGACCGCCTCGCTGACGATCACCAACACCAGTACGACGCCGATCAACGGCTGGCGGCTCGGCCTCACCCTGCCCGCCGGCCAGACGATCACCAACGGCTGGGGAGCCACCTACACCCCGGCCGCAGGCGCGGTGACGGCGACCAACGCCTCGTACAACGCGGCGCTCGCCCCAGGAGCGAGCGCCAGCATCGGCTACCAGGCGAATCACAGCGGTAACAGTGCGGCACCGGGCGCCTTCACCCTCAACGGGACGGCCTGTACGGCCGGTTGAGCCGCGGATCCACGACGGGGGCCGGGGTCATGGGCCCGCGGCCCCGACGATCCGCCGCCCGACGCCACGAACCTCGTCTCCCACGGGCGTCCCGGCATGCCGCGCCGGGACACCCGTGGGCGGATGACATGCCGTTTTGCGGGAACCCGGGCCGCACGGAAGGCGCTGTCGAGCGAGGTGGAGTGAGGGCGAGCGATGGTTCTGGGACTCCTCACACGTCCGACCGCCGCCGCAGCGGGGCTGCTCATGACCGGGCCCCGGCTGCTGGCCGGCACAGCCGCGCCCGCGGTGGGAGCCGCAGCGGGCGCCGTGGCCTCCACGGCCCGGGCCGGGGTACGCGGCGTGGACACAGCGGCACGTGTCGTGCGGGTCGCCCGCAACACGCTGCCCGTCGGCCCGCGCCCCTGGCGCTCCGGCACCCGGACCCACCTCGCGCTGCGGCCCGAGGAGCCGGACCGGGTACGGCGGCACGGCGGGATCGAGCACGCGGCGCGCCGGGTCGCCGCGACGCTGGCGGAGCGGCCCGACGTGGCCCTCGCCTACTGGGACGGCGGACTGCGCCGGCTGGTGGTGACCGCCGTCGAGGAGACGGCCGGCGACCGCGTGCTGGAGAAGGCGTCCGACCTCGCGGCCCGGCACGGTCTGGCCGTGACGGACGAGGCGGTGGACGAGGTGGACGAGCCCGTCCACCCGGCCGACGCCGCCGGAGTACGGGCCGCCGCCACGACGCTGGCCGCCGACGGGATCGGCATCGCCACCGCGTTCACCGGCTATGCCCTACGGCTGCCCGCCACACCCCGGTCGATGACAGCGCTGGTGACGCTGCTGCGGGAGAACCCGCGCTTCCGGACCTGGCTGCGGGCGAGGATCGGCCGCTCCCGGATGGACCTGGCACTGGCCGTCGCGAACGCGGCCGCCCACGGTGCCGGCCGGACCCCGACCGCCCTGCTGCTGGACGGCGTGCTGCGCACCCTGCAACTGACGGAGACGGTGGCCCGCGCGGCGGCGTTCGACATGGTCCACGACGAGGTCTGTGTGCCGGAGCGGCCCAGTGTGGCCGGGGACCACCGTGCGCGCCCGCCGCTGCGCACCTCACCGGCCCAGGAGTACGCCCTGCACGCCGAGGCCGGCAGCCTGGTGGGCGCGGTGGCCACGCTGCTGGTCAAGCACGACGGCACCGAGGCGGCGGAGGCGGTGCTCGCGGGCTCCCCCAAGGCCGCGCGCTACGGGCCCGCCGCCTTCCACGCCGTACTGAGCGCCACGCTGTCCCGCACGGGCGTCCTGGTGCGCGACACCGAACGGCTGCGGCAGCTGGAGATGGCCGACACCGTCGTCCTGCATCCGAGCGCGCTGCGGACCTCCGGCAACGGTGCGGACGCCTGGGCCGAGGCCGTGCTGGACGCGGCACGGCGCGCCGGGCTGCGGGTCGTGATGGTGGACGATCCCGCGCTGGCCGACTTCACGAATCTCGCCGACCAGGTGGTAGGGGACGAGCGGTCGCTGAGCGATGTCGTGAACGCAGTGCGCGGCGAGGACGGCGTCGTCGTCACGGTCGCCCGGCCGGAAGCGGGCGACGACGACGTGTTCACCGGGCTGCTCGCCGGCGACGTGGCCGTCGCCCTCACCGACCGCGACGGAGCTGTCCTCTGGGGTGCCGACGTGCTGGCCCTGCACGGCCTGGCCGACGTGTGGCGGCTGCTGCGGGCGGTCCCCGCCGCACGCGGGGTCGGCCGCAGGTCGCAGATCCTGGCCCGGTCCGGCGCCGCCCTGTCCGGGCTCCTGGTGGCCGTCGGCAAGTCCCGGCGCGGACGCCGTACGCCCTGGCCCGGACTGCGGCACACACCCGTCGACGCGAGCGCGGCATGGGCCCTGCTTACCGGAGTCCGAGCGGCCCTCGGTGTCGCCGTGGCCCGCGCCCCGCACCCCAGGCCGCGCGTGGCCTGGCACGAGCTGCCGCCCACCGAGGTCCGCGACCGGCTGGAGCAGGAGCCGGGCCCCGAGCCGACCCTGTCCGAACAGGCCACCGACCGGGTGCGCGGCGCGCTTCGCACACTGGGCCGACAGCGCGTCCTCGCACCGGTCAGCGGCCCGCTGCGGCTCGCCCGGGCGGTGCGCGGCGAACTCGACGACCCTCTCACCCCGGTGCTGGCCGTCGGCTCGGCCGCCGAGGCCATCCTCGGCTCCGTCGTGGACGCCCTGCTGGTCATCGGCGCGCTCGACCTGAACGCGCTGGTCGGCGGCGTCCAGCGGATGCGGGCCGAGCGGGCACTGTCCGGGTTGCTGGCCAAGCAGAAGCAGAAGGCCCGGGTCACGGCCGACGAACCCTCGTCCCGGGCCCAGGTCGTGGACGCCGCCAAGCTGAGCCCCGGCGACGTCATCGAACTGCGGGCGGAGGACGTGGTGCCCGCCGATGCCCGCCTGCTCTGGGAGGACGGCCTGGAGGTGGACGAATCCGCGCTGACCGGGGAGTCCCTGTCCGCCGACAAGGGCACCGACCCGACACCGGACGCCGCCGTGCCGGACCGCCGCTGCATGGTGTTCGAGGGCACCACCGTGGTGGCCGGGCACGCCCGGGCCGTCGTGGTGGACACCGGGGACCGCACGGAGGCCGCCCGGGCGGTGGCCCTCGCCGCCCGTACGCCACCGTCCGCCGGAGTACAGGCCAGGCTGCGCGAACTCACCGACAAGGCCCTGCCGTTGACCCTCGCGGGCGGCGCCGGGGTGACGGCTCTGTCGCTGCTGCGCGGCACACCGATCCGCCGGGCGGTGAGCGGCGGGGTGGCCGTCGCCGTGGCCGCGGTCCCGGAGGGGCTGCCGCTGGTGGCGACCGTGGCGCAGTTGGCGGCCGCCCGCCGGCTGAGCCGCGGGGGAGTCCTGGTCCGGGCGCCGCGCACCCTGGAGGCGCTCGGCCGGATGGACACCATCTGCTTCGACAAGACCGGCACACTCACCGAGAACCGGCTGCGGCTGGTGCGCGTGACCGACGCGGACGGCACCGTCCGAACGCGGGACGAGGCGGCGGCCGGCACCACGCTGCGGATCGCGGCCCGCGCCTGCCCCCAGCTCAACGGGGCCTCGGACCGGCCGGTCCACGCCACCGACGAGGCCGTCCTGGACGCCGCCGCCCCCGACCCGGAGTGGTCCCAGACGGAGGGCCTGCCCTTCGAGGCCGGCCGCGGTTACGCCGCCGCCGTGGGCCGGGCCGGGGGCGACACCCCGGTGCTCGTGGTCAAGGGCGCCCCCGAGACGGTACTGCCCGCCTGCCCCGACCTGCCCGACGCGGCGACGGAGGCGGCCCAGGCCCTCGCCGCCGACGGACTGCGCGTCCTGGCGGTGGCCCGGCGTCCGCTCGACGCACCGGACAACGCGGCGGACCTCCTCGAACAGCCCCTGGAGGAGCTGGAGTTCACCGGCCTCCTCGCCCTCGCCGACGTACCGCGCGACACCTCGACCGCCCTGGTGGAGGGCCTGCGCAAGGCAGGCGTACGACCCGTCATGCTGACCGGCGACCATCCGCAGACCGCCCGTGCGATCGCCGCCGAACTGGGCTGGCCCGAGGACACCGGCGTGGTCACCGGTGACGAACTCGCGTCCGCCGACCGGGAGGCCCGCACCCGGATGCTGGCCGACATGGGCGTGGTGGCCCGGGTCGCGCCCGAGCAGAAGCTCCAGGTCGTCGAGGCGCTGCGGGACGCCGGGCGGGTGGTCGGCATGGTCGGCGACGGCGCCAACGACGCCGCCGCCATCCGCGCCGCCGACATCGGCGTCGGCATCAGCGCCCGTGGCTCCGCCGCCGCCCGCAACGCGGCCGACGTGGTCCTCACCGACGGCGACCTGACGATCCTCGTCGACGCCGTCGCCGAGGGCCGCGCCCTGTGGCACAGCGTCGCCGACGCCATCGCGATCCTGATCGGCGGCAACGCCGGCGAGGTCGGCTTCGGTCTCCTCGGCACCGTCCTGTCGGGCGCGTCGCCGCTGTCCACCCGCCAGATGCTGCTGGTGAACCTGTTCACGGACCTGTTCCCGGCGATGGCGGTGGCGGTGACGCCGGACGGAGCGGGGGATCCGGAAGAGGCGGGGGAGACCGGGGAGGCGGGGGAGCCGGGCACCGAGCCGCTGGGCGACTCCGTCCTCGGCGCCCCCCTGATCCGCAAGATCCGCCATCGCGCCCTCACCACCAGCCTGGGCGCGACCGCCGCCTGGTTGTTCGGCCGCTTCACCCCGGGCACGGCCCGCCGCTCCACCACGATGGCGCTGTGCGGGGTGGTCGGCACCCAGCTGGCCCAGACACTGACCGACCGCCGAAGCAGCCCCCTGGTCCGGGCCACGGTCCTGGGCTCCGCGGTCGCCCTGTTCGTCGTGGTCGAGACTCCCGGCCTCAGTCAGCTCTTCGGCTGCACCCCGCTCGGCCCGGTGGCGTGGGCGGGCGTCGCCGCGGCGATCGCCCTTGCGGTGTCCGGCCAGAGTGCCGTGCCGTACCTGGAGCGGGCGCTCCTGCGGCATCTGCCGACAGGCGCGCGGTAACGGGTGGCGGACCGGTCAGCCGACCGCGTCGTCGATCACACGGACCGGTGGTACTGGTCCGGCACATGCACATCCCCACCGAGCTCCCGTGCCGCATGCCGCGCCCACGAAGGGTTGCGCAGCAACTCCCGCCCGAGCAGCACGGCGTCCGCCTCCCCGTTGGCCACGATCTTCTCCGCCTGCTCCGCCTCGGTGATCAGCCCCACCGCGGCGACCGGCAACGAGGTCTCGGCCTTCACGCGCGCGGCGAACGGCACCTGGTACCCCGGCCCGACGGGGATACGGGCCCCCGCGGCGTTGCCGCCGCTGGACACGTCGAGCAGGTCGATGCCATGTGCCCGGAGGTCGGCCGCGAAACGGACCGTGTCGTCGGCGGTCCAGCCCTCGTCCTCCAGCCAGTCCGTCGCCGAGATACGGAAGAACAGCGGCTTGTCGTCCGGCCACACCTCCCGTACGGCGTCCACGACCTGGAGGGCGAACCGGGTGCGGTTCTCGTACGAGCCGCCGTATGAGTCGGTGCGGCGGTTGGAGTACGGCGAGAGGAACTCGTTGATCAGATAGCCGTGGGCGCCATGGATCTCGGCGATCTCGAACCCGGCGGCGAGGGCACGGCGGGCGGCGTCCGCGAACCGGCCCACGATCTCCTGGATCTCGGCCACCGTCAGCTCACTCGGCACCGGGTGCCCGTCGGCGAACGCGACCGCGCTCGGCGCCACCGGCTGCCAGCCGTACGCGTCCGGCCCGACGGGCGCACCGCCCTTCCAGGGCTGGTCGGTCGACGCCTTGCGGCCGGCGTGGGCCAGCTGGATCGCCGGCACGGTGCCCTGCGACACCAGGAACCGAGTGATCCGGCGGAACGCCTCGACCTGGGTGTCGTTCCAGATGCCCAGGTCGTAAGGGGTGATGCGGCCCTCGGGGCTGACCGCGGTGGCCTCGACGATGATCAGCCCCGTGCCGCCGGCCGCGCGGGCGGCGTAGTGCGCGAAGTGCCAGTCGCCCGGGACGCCCATGTCGGGGCCCAGCGGTGCGGCCGAGTACTGGCACATCGGGGGCATCCACACCCGGTTCGGGATCGTCACATCGCGCAGGGTGTAGGTCTCGAAGAGCGCACTCA
>JABFVM010000502.1 GCA_013362785.1 Streptomyces sp.
GCTGACCCGGGCGCCTCAGGTGGACGGCCGCAAATCAGGACGCCGGGTGGACCGGCCGGCCGTCGAAGCGCACCAGGTTGATAGACCCTCCGCCGAAGCGATGCCAGGTTGATAGGTCAGCGTCGAAGCGCACCAGGTTGCTAGGCCAGCCGCCGAAGCGCACCAGGTTGATAGACCGGCCGCTGAGACGACCCCAGGTTGACCGGTCGCCCGACATGACGCCAGGTGGACCGACCACCCCACATTGATCAAGAGATCCACGTCACACCCCTCTACGGGACTTCGTACCCGCCCACGTACCGTCATGGGTATGAGCCCCACTCCCCCCGCCCGTCGCCTGCGCCTCGGTCTGCCCCGGCGGATGTTCGCGCAGGTACTGCTGATGCAGGTGGCGATCGCCGCGGGAGTCGCGGTGCTCGCGACCGGCCTGTTCCTGGCTCCGCTCAGCGACCAGCTGGACGACCAGGCGATGCGCCGCGCCCTGGCGATCGCGCAGACCACCGCGGCCCAGCCGCAGATCGCCGAGGACCTGGTGGGCACGCCCGCGACGGCCGCCGGCCCGGTCCAGCGGGAGGCGGAGCGGATCCAGGTGGCCACCAAGGCCGAGTACATCGTCGTGATGGACCGGCGCGGGGTGCGCTGGTCCCACCCCACCCCGAGCGAGATCGGCAGGCTGGTGTCGACCGACCCGGGCCAGGCCCTCGCCGGTCACGAGGTCATGCAGATCGACAGCGGCACACTCGGCCGCACCGCGCGCGGCAAGGTACCGCTGCGCGACGGCGACGGGAAGATCGTCGGGGCGGTGTCGGTCGGTATCGCGTACGACAGCGTGCGGGCCCGGCTGCTGCACGCGATCCCGGGGCTGTTCGCGTACGCGGGCGGCGCCCTGGCGGTCGGCGCGCTGGCCGCCTGGCTCATCTCCCGCCGGGTCCAGCGGCAGACCCGTGACCTGGCCTTCTCCGACATCTCGGCGCTGCTCGCGGAGCGCGAGGCGATGCTGCACGGCATCCGGGAGGGCGTCGTCGCCCTGGACCGCGGCGGCCGTATCCGCCTCCTCAACGACGAGGCCCGGCGCCTGCTGGGCATCGGCGACGAAGCCGTCGGCCGGTCCCTCGACGAGGCGCTCGGCGACGGCCGTACGACCGATGTGCTGGCCGGCCGTGTGACCGGCACCGATCTGCTCACGGTCTGCGGCCAGCGCGTCCTGGTCGCCAACCGCATGCCCACCGACGACGGCGGCGCCGTAGCCACTCTGCGCGACCACACCGAGCTGGAGCAGCTCGGCAGGGAGCTCGATTCGACCCGCGGTCTGATCGACGCCCTGCGCGCCCAGGACCACGAGCACGCCAACCGGATGCACACGCTCCTCGGGCTGCTGGAGCTGGAGATGTACGACGACGCGGTGGAGTTCGTCGGCGAGGTGGTCGGTGATCACCGGGCCACCGCCGAGCAGGTCGCCGAGAAGATCCAGGACCCGCTGCTGGCCGCCCTGCTGGTCGGCAAGGCGACCGTGGCGGCCGAGCGCGGTGTCGCGCTGCGCCTGTCGGACCACACCGGGCTCCCGAACCGGCTGATCGACTCCAGGGGCCTCGTCACGATCGTCGGCAACCTGGTGGACAACGCGCTGGACGCCGTCGCGGGCACGCCGCACGCGCGCGTGGAGGTCGAATTGCGTGCCGAGGGGCGCACCGCGACCCTCAGGGTGCGCGACACGGGGCCGGGAATCCCCGAGGAACAGCGCGAGTTGATCTTCACCGAGGGATGGTCCACCAAGGAGCCGCCCGCTCACCGCGAGCGCGGCATCGGGCTCTCCCTGGTGCGCAGGCTCGCCGAACGGCAGGGGGGCAGCGCGGCCGTGGGCGAGGCGGCCGGCGGAGGCGCGGAGTTCACCGTCGTCCTGCCCGAGGCGCTGGCCGCGCCGGACCTGGAACCCGCTCTCACCGTGCCGTCAGATCCACAGGCCGTCGCCGAGGAGGAGTCGCGATGATCGAGGTCCTGGTCGTGGACGACGACACGCGCGTGGCGCGGGTCAACGCCGCCTACGTCGAGAAGGTGCAGGGCTTCCATGTGGCCGGTGAGGCGCACAGCGCGGCCGAGGCGCTGCGTCAGGTGGAGGAGCTGCCCCGGCTGGACCTGGTCCTCATGGATCACTATCTGCCCGACGGGACGGGCCTGTCGGTCGTCCAGGAGATGCGGCGGCGCGGCCACCAGACCGACGTGATCATGGTGACGGCGGCCAGGGACGTGTCGACGGTGCAGGCGGCGATGCGGTACGGCGCACTCCAGTACCTGGTCAAGCCGTTCGCCTTCGCGGGCCTGCGCGCCAAGCTGGAGGCGTACGCCCAGCTGCGGCGCACCCTCGACGGCGGCGGCGAGGCGGAACAGGCCGAGGTGGACCGCATCTTCGGCGCGCTCTCCGCCGCCTCGGAGCCGGACCTGCCCAAAGGCCACTCCCCCACCACCGCCGAACTCGTACGGCAGTCCCTGATGCACGCCGAAGGCCCCCTGTCGGCCCAGGAGATCGCCGAACGGACCGGGGTGAGCCGCCAGACCGCCCAGCGCTATCTCAAGCTCCTGGAACGCACGGGGCGGGCCCGCCTCACCCTCAAGTACGGCGACGCGGGTCGCCCGGAACACCGTTACGTGTGGGCGACCCGCGCCTGAGGCACGGCCCGTGGGGGCGGGGGAAGGAACCGTGCCACTACTTGATACGGATGCCGACCCTCCAATTGTCAGCCGACGCCTCGGCGATGTGCGCCGGTTCGCCTCGGCCCGGCCGTGGCAGGGGCGGCTCCAGCCACCGATCACAGGGAAGTCGTACGACCGTGAAGGCGCCGTCGCGCTAAACGGCGCCCGCCCCCGTCAGCGACCGCACCTCGGTCTCCGCGTGCTTGGCCTCGTCGGGAGCCTCGGCCGAGGTGACCGTGCCGAGCCAGCCCGCGACGAAGCCCAGCGGGATCGAGACGAGGCCCGGGTTCTGCAGCGGGAAGTACTGGAAGTCGACGCCGGGGATCAGTGATTCGGGGCTGCCCGAAACCACCGGCGACAGCAGCACGAGCGCCACGGCCGGGATCAGGCCGCCGTACACGGCCCATACGGCGCCGCGCGTGGTGAAGTCCCGCCAGAACAGCGAGTAGAGCAGCACCGGCAGATTGGCGGACGCGGCGACGGCGAAGGCAAGGCCCACCAGGAAGGCCACGTTGAGGTCGCGGGCCAGCAGTCCGAGTGCGATCGCGACCACGCCGATACCGACCGCGGCGACCCGGGCCACGGCCACCTCACTGCGTGGCTCGGCGTGCCGGCGCCGTAGCGAGGCGTACAGGTCATGGGCCACGGAGGCCGAGGAGGAGAGGGTGATTCCGGCGACCACCGCGAGGATGGTGGCGAAGGCGATGGCGGCGACGAGGGCGAAGAGAACCGTTCCTCCGGTGGAAGCCGCGCCGCCGCCCAGATCGAGGGCGAGCAGCGGGACCGCCGTGTTCCCGGCCGCGTTCGATCCACGTACCGCCTCGGGTCCGACGATCGCGGCCGCGCCGAAGCCCAGGACGATGGTCATCAGATAGAAGCCGCCGATGAGGCCGATCGCCCAGATCACGGAGCGCCGTGCCGCGCGGGCGGTGGGCACGGTGAAGAAGCGGGACAGGATGTGCGGCAGCCCGGCGGTGCCCAGCACCAGCGCCAGGCCCAGGCTGATGAAGTCGAGCCGGGCCGTCCAGTCCCCGCCGTACCTCAGCCCGGGTGCCAGGAACGCGTCACCGTGACCACTGCGCTCGGCCGCCGTGAGCAGCAGCCGGTCGAAGTCGCCGTGGAAACGCATGAGGACGAGCACGGTCAACGCGATGGTGCCGCCGAGCAGCAGGACCGATTTGACGATCTGGATCCAGGTGGTCGCCCGCATCCCTCCCAACGAGACATAGATCACCATGAGTGCGCCGACGCCGATGACGGTCCAGGCCCTCGCCGCTTCTCCCCTGCCCCCGAGCAGCAGCGCGACCAGGCTGCCCGCGCCCACCATCTGCGCCACCAGATAGAGAACGGACACGGTGACCGAGGAAGTTCCCGTGGCGATCCGTACGGGGCGTTCCCTCATCCGCACGGCGACCACGTCGGCGAGCGTGAACCGCCCGCAGTTGCGGACCAGTTCGGCGACCAGGAACAGCACCACCAGCCAGGCCACGAGGAAGCCCACCGAGTACAGCATCCCGTCGTAGCCGAAGAGGGCGATGAGCCCGGAAATGCCGAGGAAGGAGGCTGCCGACATGTAGTCACCGGCGATGGCAAAACCATTCTCCATGGGCGAGAAGAGCCGGCCGCCCGCGTAGAACTCCTCCGCCGAACCACGCCGGTTGCGGCTCACCCACGTCGTGATCGCCAGCGTGATCGCGACGAACACGCTGAACAGCAGTAGCGCCGACATCTGGTGATGGTCCGTCACGAGGCACCACCCCGCGAGACACGCGTCAGCTCCTGGGTTTCCCAGCGCAGTTCGAGCGCCGCGCGGTCCCTGCGCAGCCGCGCGTGACGGGCGTAGGCCCAGGTGAGCAGGAAGGTGGTGAGGAACTGCCCGAGCCCCGCGACCATGGCGACGTTCATGGCGCCCGCCACGGGCCTGGCCATCAGCGCCGGCGCGGTGGTGGCGGTCACGACATACGCCACGTACCAGGAGAGAAAGACGGCAACCGCCGGCACCACGAACCTCCGGTAGCGGCTGCGCACTTCCCGGAAGGCGGCACTGCGCTGCACCTCCAGGTACACGTCCCCCACGACCGGCGAGGCGGCCTCGGGGACGTCCGTACCGTCCGACTCCCCCCACCCGGAGGCGAGGGCGTCGTACCAGGGATCGTCGCTTGAGTACATGCCCAAGCATGGACAGAACGGAAAGATCGCCGACCCGGCTTCTCCGCGCGCTTCACCCCATCAGGTGATTCACCCGTCGAGGCCGCATATCTCGCACCAGCAGCAAGCCCCCGATACCGCTAGCCAACCGCAAGCCGCCAACGACGAGACGCCCCACGGCGGCCACCCGCACCCGACGACGAAAGCCGCACGGGCGGTGCGGGTGGGAACCCAAAATCCACGGCCGAAGGCGAAGCCGAGGCCGAGCAAAGACGGCCAAGGCCCAGCGCAGCGGCTACGCGTCGATACGCGACCGGTCCAGCGTCGCCGCGGAGCTGGAGATGAACTCCTTGCGCGGCGCCACGTCATTGCCCATCAGCAGATCGAAGACCCGCTCGGCGGCCTCCAGGTCGGTGAGGCTGATCCGGCGCAGGGTGCGGTGGCGGGGGTCCATCGTCGTCTCGGCCAGCTGGTCGGCATCCATCTCACCGAGACCCTTGTAGCGCTGGATGGAGTCCTTGTACCGGATCCCCTTGGTCTCGAACTCCATGAGCTTGTCGCGCAGTTCGCGATCCGAGTACGTGTACACGTACTTGTCCTGCCCCTTCTTGGGCTGGACGAGCTCGATCCGGTGCAGCGGGGGCACGGCGGCGAACACCCGGCCCGCCTCGATCATCGGCCGCATGTAGCGCTGGAACAGCGTCAGCAGCAGCGTGCGGATGTGAGAACCGTCGACATCGGCGTCGGTCATCATGATGATCTTGCCGTAGCGAGCGGCGTCGATGTCGAAGGTCCGACCCGAGCCCGCCCCTATGACCTGGATGATCGCGCCGCACTCGGCGTTCTTGAGCATGTCGGTCACGGACGACTTCTGGACGTTGAGGATCTTGCCGCGGATCGGCAGCAGCGCCTGGAACTCGGAGTTCCGGGCGAGCTTGGCGGTGCCGAGCGCGGAGTCTCCCTCGACGATGAACAGCTCGCTGCGGTCGACGTCGTCGCTGCGGCAGTCGGCGAGCTTGGCGGGCAGCGACGAGGACTCAAGGGCCGTCTTCCGGCGCTGCGCGTCCTTGTGCTGACGGGCCGCGATACGCGTGCGTGCGGCCGCGACGGCCTTTTCGAGGACCACGCGCGCCTGTGCGGCGGCGTCGCGCTTGGTGGACGTCAGGAACGCCTTGAGCTCCTTGGCGATCACGGTGTTCACGATGCGCCGGGCCGCGGAGGTGCCGAGGACCTCCTTGGTCTGCCCCTCGAACTGCGGCTCGGCGAGCCGCACGGTGACGACCGCGGTGAGGCCCTCCAGGGCGTCGTCCTTGACGATGTCGTTCTCGGCGACGCGGAGCATCTTCTTGGCGCGCAGCACCTCGTTCATGGTGCTGGTCACGGCCGTCTCGAAGCCGGCGACGTGGGTGCCGCCCTTGGGGGTGGCGATGATGTTCACGAACGACTTCAGGGTCGTGTCGTAGCCGGTGCCCCAGCGCAGGGCGACGTCGACGCCGAGCTCACGGGTGACCTGGGTGGGGGTCATCTGGCCGTGCTCGTCCAGGACCGGGACGGTCTCCCTGAAGGTGCCCTGGCCGGTGAGGCGGAGGACGTCGCAGACGGGCTTGTCGGTGGCGAGGTACTCGCAGAACTCGCTGATGCCGCCGTCGAAGCGGAACGACTCCTCACCCTTGCTGCCGCCGTCACCGAGGCCGAGCTCGTCGCGGACGACGATGGTCAGCCCGGGCACCAGGAACGCGGTCTGGCGGGCGCGCTGGTGCAGCGTCTCCAGGGAGAGCTTGGCGTCCTTGAGGAAGATCTGGCGGTCGGCCCAGTAGCGCACGCGCGTGCCGGTGCGGGTCTTGGGGATCTTCTTGGCCTTGCGCAGGCCGCTCTTGGCGTCGAACTTGGAGTTCGGGCCGTCGGCGGCGAAGGCTCCGGGAACACCGCGCCGGAAGCTGATGGCGTGGGTGTGACCGGCCCGGTCCACCTCGACGTCCAGCCGCGCGGACAGGGCGTTCACCACGGAGGCGCCCACGCCGTGCAGACCGCCGGAGGCGGCGTACGAGCCGCCGCCGAACTTGCCGCCGGCGTGCAGCTTGGTCATGACGACCTCGACGCCGGACATGCCGGTCTTGGGCTCGACGTCGACCGGGATGCCCCGGCCGTTGTCCCGGACCTCCACGGACCCGTCGTCCTGGAGGATCACCTCGATGTGGTCGCAGTAGCCGCCGAGGGCCTCGTCGACGGAGTTGTCGATGATCTCCCACAGGCAGTGCATCAGGCCGCGACTGTCGGTCGAGCCGATGTACATGCCCGGGCGCTTGCGCACCGCCTCAAGGCCCTCAAGGACGAGCAGGTGCCGCGCGGTGTAGTTGGAACCGTCCCGGTCTGCTCCTGCCAGCAGCGCTGTGGACGGCACGGACGTCTCGGCGGTCACGCGGTTCGCTCCTCGCTGAATTTCAGGTAACGCCCTGGTGGGTAAGGGCGCGGCTTCGGTCGCCGTCAAGAGGGTACCGAGGCCTGGTAGAGCCGTTGTAACGCCACCCTCGTACGAAACACAGACTAGTCCAGGGTCGCATACGTGTTCGATCCCTCGATGGGGTGAAGTACATATCACGTTCCCTTCCAGGCATGAACCATTTAGGCTCCGGGCACGTCCTCATGAACAAACCGGCAAGCCAGCCGGGTGGGACCGACCTTGACCAACAGCGCGAAACCGTAGGCAAGACACCGACGCAATACGGCACATTCGCCGCCAAGCCGGCAGCAGCCGGCCGCCCCCGAAAAATTTCTCTCTGGGTGAAGCCACGAGCGGGAACGTTTTGGGGCTGGTTGGATGTTGACCCTGGTACGACAGCTCGTCGAGCTAGAGAAGAGGCGACGTGACTACTGTTCTGACCCCCGCGAGCCCGCTGACGGCCGCTGACCGCTGCGACCGTTGCGGCGCCCAGGCGTACGTGCGCGTCGTCCTGCTCAGCGGCGGAGAACTGCTCTTCTGCGCCCACCACGGTCGCAAGTTCGAGCCGGAACTCAAGAAGATCGCCGCTGAGATACAGGACGAGACGGAGCGGCTGACGTCCGTTCCCGCATCGGCGTCCGAAGAAGAGCGCTGACACCTCGCATCCACGACGAGCCAGCTCCGGCACAGGCCGGTTGACGGGCGGTCGCCCCTGACAGGCAGGGGCGACCGCCCGCGCTCATATCGCGCGAGCCCTCAGGCGCCGTCAGCCGCTCGCGCCCCGCACGGCCCACCTGAGGCTCCGTGCGATCTCGGAAACCCGCGTGTAGACGCCAGGACTGCCCGCGCGGCCACAGCCGGTGCCCCAGGACACGAGCCCGATCAGCTTCCCCTGAGCCACCAGCGGCCCCCCGCTGTCCCCCTGACAGGCGTCCCGGCCCCCCTGCGGCTCCCCGGCGCAGACCATGCTGGCGGCCAGGAACCTGCCGTCGACACCGCCCGGATACGCCCTCCTGCACAGGGTGTCGGTCAGCACATGCACACGCGCCGCCCGCAGCCCTCGCGCGTAGTCGCCCGCGCCCGTGATGTCCCCCCACCCGTAGACGAAGGCCGGCGTCCCCGGCACATAGGCGGAATCACCGGCCCCGGCCATCCTGATCACCGAGCTCGCCGGGAGGGGCTGAGCGAGGGTGAGGACGGCGAAGTCACCCGCGTTGGTGGCACTGTCGTAGGCCGGATTCACCCAGGTGCTGCGGACACGGATCTCCTGGCCCCGGGTCGACAACAGGTCCGTACGGCCCGTGATGACGCTGAAGTCGCGCATCTGGTTCGGCCGGGTCCCGAGGACCTCCTCGCTCAGACAGTGGGCCGCGGTGAGCACGGTGGATCGCCCGACTGCCACACCGACGCAGAACTGACCGGACCGCGTACCTCCGAACCGGTCACGGCTGGCCAGCGCAACGGTCCACGGGCTGTCGGACACATCAACCGGAAACCCGCCGACGACGACACTGTCGGCGGCCGCGGGAGCAGGGGATACCAGCGGTATGGCGACCGCCGCGGCCGCAAGCGCCAGCGGGCGGGCGAGCGCCCGGGTAAAGAGACGACGCATGCACGCTCCTCACTCTGGGGTGGTCGTGGGACACCCAGGGTGAGTCAGCACACCGCACCGCGCACCCGCACCACAGCGCGAAGGCCCGATCCCCACTCGGGAGACCGGGCCTTCCGTGTCGTACGAAAGCGACTAGTCGAGGTAGTCGCGCAGCACCTGGGAGCGCGACGGGTGGCGCAGCTTCGACATCGTCTTCGACTCGATCTGGCGGATGCGCTCGCGCGTCACGCCGTACACCTTGCCGATCTCGTCGAGGGTCTTCGGCTGACCGTCGGTGAGGCCGAACCGCATGGAGACGACACCGGCCTCGCGCTCGGACAGGGTGTCCAGGACGGAGTGCAGCTGCTCCTGCAGGAGCGTGAAGCTGACGGCGTCGGCCGGGACGACGGCCTCGGAGTCCTCGATGAGGTCACCGAACTCGCTGTCGCCGTCCTCGCCC
>JABFVM010000174.1 GCA_013362785.1 Streptomyces sp.
CCGCGGACGTACCGCAGGCGCGGTATGCGGCGGGCCCCCTGTACTCCCGTCGGAGGGCCGCAGGTTCGGCCTCTGGTCGACAACTTCCCGACAGGTTGGCCCCGTACCGTTGAAGCATGGATCTTCGACTGCCCGGACTGCGGGGGCGGGGGCGGAAGCCGCGGTGGTGGGTCGCCGCCGCGTCCTGCGTCGTCGTCCTCGCCGGGGCCGGGACATGGACGGCCGTCGCCGATGACGACGCGCCACGGGTGCACAGCACCGAGCGGGTCATGGACATGGGGGGCGGGGTACGTATCGACACCTCGTACTTCACGGCCGGATCCGGTGGACGCCGGCCCGCCGTCCTGCTCGCGCACGGCTTCGGCGGCAGCAAGGGCGACGTACGCCAGCAGGCCGAGGACCTCGCCCGGGACGGGTACGCGGTGCTGACCTGGTCGGCCCGCGGGTTCGGCAGGTCGACCGGGAAGGTCGGGCTGAACGACCCGAAGGGCGAGGTCGCCGACGTCTCCAAGCTGCTGGACTGGCTGGCCGAGCAGCCCCAGGTCGAGCTCGACAAGAAGGGCGACCCTCGGGTCGGCATGGCGGGCGGCTCCTATGGCGGCGCCATCTCGCTGCTGGCCGCCGGCCACGACGACCGGGTGGACGCCATCGCCCCGGCGATCACGTACTGGAACCTCGCCGACGCCCTGTTCCCGGGCGGCGTGTTCAAGAAGCTCTGGGCAGGCATCTTCGTCAACTCGGCAGGCGGCTGCGAGAAGTTCGAGCCGCAGGTCTGCGAGATGTACGACCGGGTCGCCGAGTCCGGCATCCCGGACGCCCGGGCCCGCACCATGCTGGAGGAGCGCTCCCCGTCCGCCGTCGGCGACCGCATCAAGGTGCCCACCCTGCTGATGCAGGGCCAGTCCGACTCCCTCTTCCCGCTCGGCCAGGCCGACCAGGCCGCGAAGGCGATCAAGGCCAACGGCGCGCCCGTCGACGTCGACTGGATCTCCGGCGGCCACGACGGCGGCGACATGGAGACGGGCCGCATCCAGGCCCGCGTCCAGTCCTGGTTCGACCGCTACCTCAAGGGCGACAAGAGCACCGACACCGGCCCCGCCTTCCGCGTCACCCGTACCGGAGGCGTCGACTCCACCGACGGCCAGGCCCTGCTGCGGGGCGCGAGCGCGGACACCTACCCCGGCCTGGAGAGCGGCCGTGAATCCGTCGCCCTCACCGGCCGCGAGCAGAGCTTCGCCAACCCGGCCGGCGCCAACCCGCCCGCCGTCTCCGCCCTGCCCGGCCTCGGCGGCACCGGCGGACTCGCCCAGCTGTCCTCGCTCGGCGTCGGGGTGTCCCTGGACTTCCCCGGCCAGTTCGCCCGCTTCCAGTCGGCGCCGGTCGGCGACAACCTGCGCATCACCGGCTCCCCGACGGCGACCGTGCACGTGAAGTCGACCAGCCAGGACGCGGTGCTCTTCGCCAAGGTCTACGACGTCGGCCCCGACGGCACCCAGCAGGTGCTGCCGTCACAGCTGGTCACCCCCGTGCGCGTCGAGAACGCCAAGGCCGGCAAGGACGTGACACTCACCCTGCCCGCCATCGACTACGGCATCGAGAAGGGCCACCGGCTGCGCCTGGTCCTCTCCTCCACGGACCTCGGCTACGCCTCCCCGGCCGCCCCGGCGACCTACACGGTCTCCCTGAAGGGCGACCTGTCCGTCCCGACCGCCCCCGGCGTGAGCACCGCCGCCGCCCCGCTGCCGTCCTGGGTGTGGTGGCTGCCGCTCACCGCCGTGGCGATCGCCCTCGCCCTGCTGCTGACGGCCCGCCGCCGCACCGCCACCCCCGCCCCCGACCCCGAGCTGGCCGAAGTCCCGCTCCAGATCACCGACCTGAGCAAGCGGTACGCGGGCTCGCAGGACCGGTACGCGGTACGGGACCTGTCCTTCCGCGTGGAGAAGGGCCAGGTCCTCGGCCTGCTCGGCCCGAACGGCGCCGGCAAGACGACGACCCTGCGCATGCTGATGGGCCTGATCAAGCCGGACGCCGGTGAGGTCCGGGTCTTCGGCCACGCGATCCGCCCCGGCGCGCCCGTGCTGTCCCGGGTCGGCGCCTTCGTGGAGGGCGCGGGCTTCCTGCCGCATCTGTCCGGCCGCGAGAACCTGGAGCTGTACTGGCAGGCCACCGGCCGCCCGGCCGAGGACGCCCACCTGGACGAGGCGCTGGAGATCGCCGGCCTCGGCGACGCACTGGCCCGCGCGGTCCGCACGTACTCCCAGGGCATGCGCCAGCGCCTGGCCATCGCCCAGGCCATGCTCGGCCTGCCGGACCTGCTCATCCTGGACGAACCGACCAACGGTCTCGACCCGCCCCAGATCCGTGAGATGCGCCAGGTGATGATCCGCTACGCGGCCGCCGGCCGCACGGTGATCGTCTCCAGCCATCTGCTGGCGGAGGTCGAGCAGTCCTGCACCCACCTCGTGGTCATGGACCGCGGCCGGCTCGTACAGGCGGGCCCGGTCGGCGAGATCATCGGCTCCGGCGACACGCTGCTCGTCGGCACCGCCACGGCGGTCGAGGAGCCGGTCGTCGAGAAGGTCGCGGCCCTGCCGGGCATCGCCTCGGCCGTGCCCACCGACGACGGGATCCTGGTCCGGCTCGACCCCGACGGCAGCGCACAGCGTCTGGTCGCCGAACTCGTCCGGCTCGAAGTGCCCGTCCAGTCGGTCGGCCCGCACCGCCGACTGGAAGACGCCTTCCTCACCCTGATCGGAGGCTCCGCATGAGCACGCTCACCGAGCGCACCGAGGTCGCCTCCGGCTACCGGGCGGGCCGTACGCTGCCGCTGCGCGTCGAGCTGATCCGGCAGCTGAAGCGACGCCGCACCCAGGTCATGTTCGGCATCCTCGCCGTGCTGCCGTTCGTGCTGGTCGCCGCGTTCGCGATCGGCGGCGAGCCGGACGGCGGCGGCGACCGCATCACCCTGATGGACACGGCCACGGCGTCCGGCACCAACTTCGCCGCCGTCAACCTGTTCGTCTCCGCGGGCTTCCTGCTGGTCATCCCGGTCGCGCTGTTCTGCGGGGACACGGTCGCCTCGGAGGCCAGCTGGTCCTCCCTGCGCTACCTGCTCGCCGCCCCCGTGCCCCGGGCCCGCCTGCTGTGGTCCAAGCTCGTGGTCGGACTGGGGCTCAGCCTGGCCGCGATGCTGCTGCTGCCGCTGGTGGCACTGGCGGTCGGCACGGCGGCGTACGGCTGGGGCCCCCTGCAGATCCCGACCGGCGGCTCACTCGACACGGGTACCGCGGCGCAGCGCCTGGTGGTCGTCGTGGCGTACATCTTCGTGTCCCAACTGGTCACCGCGGGGCTGGCGTTCTGGCTGTCGACCAAGACCGACGCCCCGCTCGGCGCGGTCGGCGGCGCGGTGGGCCTCACCATCGTCGGCAACGTCCTCGACGCGGTGACCGCCCTCGGCGACTGGCGTCACTTCCTGCCCGCGCACTGGCAGTTCGCCTGGGCGGACGCCGTCCAGCCCCGCGCGGAGTGGTCCGGCATGATCCAGGGCACCGCGATTTCCGTAACGTACGCCCTGATCCTGTTCGCGCTGGCCTTCCGCGGTTTTGCCCGCAAGGACGTGGTGTCGTAGGTCAACGGAGGATCACCCACCGGTCTCGACAGGTGTCTCCCGTGGCCTCTTCGAGACTCATCCGCAACGCTCCGTAGCGCACGTTCCGGCCCCCTGGCCCGTCACAGTCACAGAAGTCGACGTCAACGGACCAAGGGGGCACGGACGATGGAGCGGCACCGAGAACGCCGAGCACACCGAACACACCGGATACGAGGGCTCCTCGCACTCAGCGCGGCGGCCGGACTGCTGCTCACCGGCTGCGGCGCGGGCGACAGCGGGGACACCTCGGCGAACGACGGGAAGAACGGCAACGCCCTCCCGGCCCCCGGCTACGACCACAGCAGCGGCGGCACGAGCAGCGGCGGAGGTACCGGAACCGGCGGCACCGGCGACCAGTACGGCACCGACGACTCCGAGTCCCGCGAGTTCGCCCCCGCCCCCGACCACCTCTCCACCTTCGCCCTGGACGTCGACACCGCCTCCTACGGCTACGCCCGCCGCACCCTCGCCGAGGGCCGGCTGCCCGACCCGTCGACGGTCCGCCCCGAGGAGTTCGTCAACAGCTTCCGCCAGGACTACGACCGTCCCGACGGCAACGGCTTCACGGTGAGCGTCGACGGCGCCCGCACCGATCGCGACGACTGGTCCCTGGTCCGCGTGGGCCTGGCCACCCGCCCCGCCGAAGACCCCGGCGAACGCCCGCCCGCCGCCCTCACCTTCGTCATCGACATCTCCGGCTCCATGGCCGAACCGGGCCGACTGGACCTCGCCAAGGACTCCCTCGGCGTGATGACGAACCGGCTGCGCGACGACGACTCGGTCGCCCTCGTCACCTTCAGCGACGAGGCCGAGCAGGTGCTGCCGATGACCCGCCTCGGCGGCAACCGGGACGACGTCCACGACGCGATCGACGGCCTGGAGCCCACCGACTCCACCAACCTGGGCGCGGGCGTGGACACGGGCTACGAAACGGCCGAAGAGGGCCTGCGGAAGGGCGCCACGAACCGAGTCGTCCTCGTCTCCGACGCCCTGGCCAACACCGGCGACACCGACGCCGACACCATCCTCGAACGCATCGCCTCCGAACGCCGCGAACACGGCATCACCCTCTTCGGCGTGGGCGTCGGCAGCGACTACGGCGACGCCCTGATGGAACGCCTGGCCGACAAGGGCGACGGCCACACGGTGTACGTCTCCGGCGAGGAGGAGGCCCGGAAGGTCTTCTGCGACGACCTCCCCCGCAACATCGACCTCACCGCCCGCGACGCCAAGGCCCAGGTCGCCTTCGACCCCGAGACCGTCACCGACTTCCGTCTCATCGGCTACGACAACCGTCAGGTCGCCGACGAGGACTTCCGGGACGACAGCGTCGACGGCGGCGAGATCGGCCCCGGCCACACCGTCACCGCCCTCTACGCGGTCCGCACCAGGCCCGGCACGGAAGGCCACCTGGCCACGGCGAGCGTCCGCTGGCTCGACCCGAAGACCCGCACCCCGCACGAGGAGTCCGGCCAACTGGAGACCGACTCCCTGGAGGACTCCGTCCGACGGGCGAGCCCCCGCTTCCAGGTGACGGCCACGGCCGCCTACTTCGCCGACGCCCTCCGCCGCGGCGACGACCGCTGGACCAGCCTGCCCGGCACCACCGACCTCGACGAACTGGCCGACCGCGCCGACGAGTTGGCGACCACCACGGAGGACGAGGAGGTACGCCGACTCGCCGACGCCATCGGCCGGGCGAGCGAACTCACCGCTCAGGACTGACCGCTCAGGACTGGTCGGCGCCCCCGCACACCGAGGGCACCGCCCGCTGCAACCCCTTCAGATGCAGGACGTCCAGCTGATGGCCGTACGCCGACCGGGCGGCCGCGACATACAGCCGGGGCTCGCACGACGGCGAGGTCCGCGGCCGCCGCGTGTCCCTCAACGCGTCCAGCAACTGCGTGGTGATGCGGTCGAGTATCGGGCGCACCTCCTTGACCAGGTCGGGGCGCTCGGTGGGCCGCTCCTCGGGGTGGGCGTCCCAGCGCGCGTACAGGCCACGCTGGACCAGCTTGTTCGCCTCGATCTGGTCCCGGAAGACGGCCCGCGCGTCCGCCGGGTCCAGTCCGAGCCCGGCCGCCCGCACGCCGACGTCGTCCAGGATCTGCTGCTCGCGCACCGGGTCGTCGATCGGCTTGTCGGTGCCGTACTTGGCGGCGGCCACCTTGTCGGCGACCAGCAGCCGCTCGGCGAACAGGTCGGTCAGCGGGGTGAGTCCGGGGGCGACGGAGGCCGCCCGCACCGGAGCCGAGGGGGACGCGGCGGCCGGTGCGGCGCCGGTCAGGGACACGGCCGCGGCGGCGCAGGCGGCGACCAGGGCGGACCGGAGACGTCGGGAGTGCACGGGGTTCCCTTCCGTGGGGGGGATGGTCGTACAGCAGCAACAGCAACGTACCGACGCGCCGACGTTCCCCGCGTCCGACCCATTGACCTTCTGTTACGCGTGAGTAAGTTGACTCCCGAGTAAGTCCAACTGGCACCGGGAGCCGACATGGGCGTACGCAAGGATCTGAAGCGGGCGAAGCAGCGCGCCGATCTGATGGACCGCACCAGGGTCGAGATCGTCAAGGACGACCACGGCGTGGTCCGCGAGGCCCGCACCCCGCCCCTCGCACCGCGGCCCGCCACCGGCACCACCGCCGACCTCCCCTACACCAACGCGTCCGAGGCCCCCGACGCCGTGGTCCTGCGCCGCAAGCGGGGCGACACCTGGCACCCCGTCACCACCACCGCCTTCGCCCGCGAAGTCACCGCCGTGGCCAAGGGGTTGATCGCGGCAGGGCTCGAACCCGGTGGCCGCGTGGCCGTCATGTCCCGCACCCGCTACGAGTGGACGGTCCTGGACTTCGCCATCTGGGCCGCCGGCGGCCAGACCGTACCCATCTACGCCACGTCCTCCGCCGACCAGGTGGAGTGGATCGTCCGCGACTCGGGCGCCCGCCATGTCGTCACCGAGACGGAGGAGAACACGAAGACGGCGGCGACGGGCACGGCTGAGCATCAACGGCCGCCGCGGATCTGGCAGTTGGACGCAGGAGCCCTCACCGAGCTCACCGCCCTCGGCCAGGACATCCCCGACGACGAGGTCACCGCGCGCCGCGCGGCCCTCACCCCCGACACCATCGCCACCGTCTGCTACACCTCCGGCACCACCGGCAGACCGAAGGGCTGCGTCCTCACCCATGGCAACCTCCACGCCGAGGCCGCCAACACGGTCGAGCTGCTCCACCCGATCTTCAGGGAGGTCACCCGCCAGACCGCCTCGACGCTCCTCTTCCTCCCCCTCGCCCACATCCTCGGCCGCACTCTCCAGATCGCCTGTCTGATGGCCCGCATCGAGATCGGCCACTGCCCGAGCATCAAGCCCGACGAACTCCGCCCGGCCCTCCAGGAGTTCCGCCCGACCTTCCTCGTCGGCGTCCCGTACCTCTTCGAGAAGATCCACGACACCGGCCGGGCGACGGCGGAGAAGATCGGCCGCGGCGCCTCCTTCGACCGCGCCGACCGCATCGGCGTCCGCTTCGGCGAGGCCTACCTGAACAAGTTCCTCGGCACCGGCAAGGGCCCCGGCCCCGGCCTCTACGCCGCCTGGGCCCTGTACGACCTGCTGGTCTACCGTCGTATCCGCAAGGAACTCGGCGGCCGGATGCGCTACGCCATCAGCGGCGGCTCCCCGCTGGACCGCAACCTCAACCTGTTCTTCTACGCCGCCGGAATCCTCGTCTACGAGGGCTACGGCCTGACCGAGACGACGGCCGCCGCCACCATCGTCCCGCCGCTGAAGCCCCGCCCGGGCACGGTCGGCCAACCGGTCCCCGGCACCGCCGTGCGCATCGCCGAGGACGGCGAGGTGCTCATCAAGGGCGGCATCGTCTTCGGCTCGTACTGGAACAACCCGGCCGCCACCGACGCCGTGCTCCAGGGCGACTGGTTCGCCACCGGCGACCTCGGCGCCCTCGACGAGGACGGCTACCTCACCATCACCGGCCGCAAGAAGGACATCCTCGTCACCTCCGGCGGCAAGAACGTCTCCCCGGCCGTCCTGGAGGACCGCCTGCGCAGCCGCCCGCCGGTCGGCCAGTGCCTGGTCGTCGGCGACAACCGCCCCTTCATCGGCGCCCTGATCACCCTCGACCCCGAGGCGGTCACCCACTGGCTCGCCGTACGCAGGATGCCCGCCGACACCCCACTGTCCGAGGTGATCCGGGATCCCCGGATCCGCGACGCCGTCCAGAAGGCCGTCGACTACGCCAACGAGGCCGTCTCCCGCGCCGAGTCCATCCGTGCGTTCACCCTGGTCGAGGGCGAGTTCAACGAGGACAACGGCATGCTCACACCGTCCCTGAAGGTGAAGCGGCATGCGGTGATGTCGGCGTACGCGGGGGAGATCGAGGCGCTGTACGGCAACACTTGTCGGTAGCAACTCGAAATAACACAATCAGGGTCGCTGAAGGGCGCCATATACTCCGTATTGAATGTGAACATAGCGCCTCGTGAATGGATAGGTATATGCGGGTGCTGCGGAGGGCCTGGGTGGGGTCGGCGTCTGTAGTGGCGTGCATTTCGATGCTGGCCGGGTGCAGCAGTAGTAGTGAGCTGAAGGATCTGGCCAGGTCCGGACAGGCCGAGGGGGCGCGTAAGAGCGTCGAGCAACGAATGCGGGAGTATGCCCATCGAGTTGGGGAGGAGTACCCGGATCTTCGCGCGACGGTAACGGAAACAACCGACGTGTGCTCAGGCGAAGGAACGCCTCCTGTGTTCGATCCGGATCCTCCAGAAAAGCCTGTCATGTCGTGCTACATGAGGATGTACTCGTATTTCACGTCCGGGGAGAAAACCGGTGCCGTGCTCTGCCGGATAGCGAAGGAAATGAAACCCGTTTACCCGTCTGACAGTGCAGTAGCTGAAGCGTGCAAAGGGAGGAGCACTGGCCTCCATGGTGTTCTTGACGGCAAGAGCATCGGATTCGAATGGATCCCTGCGGACAAGGTGGCCGAGGGCTCTGGCCGCCTGACGGGGGAATACTACGAGGATTCAGCAAGCGATCCATCGGGTGTCGACCTGGAAGCTGCGGCTGAAAAGCATGGAGGTATTTTCCTTCTCAGTGACACGAGGAACTACCTCAGCTGCACCAAGTCCGGTGATACCGGCGGCGGTGAGGACTACTCCTGCACGCCGAGCGGTGAATGACCAGACGGCGAAGGGCCCTGGCGGGATACCCCGCCAGGGCCCTTTCTCAGCAGGTCATCAGGTCAGGGTGCCCAGCCGTTCAGACTCGCTTCGAGTACATCGGCGTACAGTCGCGCTCCGGCGATCTTCGGGTGGAATGACTGAGCGGACAGCCCGTAGTCCTTGAGGAGAGGGAAATCGACAGCCGGCTTGTCGCTGTTGACGAGATCGGTGACGATGCCGTGGATGCTCTCCGGGTCTCCGCAGATGCCCTTGCCGTTGAACTTGGCGATGGGGTTGGCGAACTTGGCGTCAATGCCCTTGGCCTTGGCGTCGGTTACCGCGTTGCCCATCTCCTTGGCCAGGTGTGTGGCCACGGTCCCCAGCCACTGGGTCGTGGCGGGAGAGAGCCCGTACGGCAGGCCGACGTTCAGCTTCAGGCAGCTCCCGTCGCCGGAGACCAGGACGGGGTAGCCCATGAGG
>JABFVM010000559.1 GCA_013362785.1 Streptomyces sp.
GTCAGGCGGCCGTACCGTTCGGGATCGCCCTCGTCGTGGCGGCTGTAGGCGGACGGTGAGCCGGTTGAAGCCACGGCCGGGCCGGGCGGCGGGGGCTGCGGGGGTGGTCGCGGCGCGTCGGGTGATCCTGCGGCCTGCAGCGATCCGGTACGTCACCAGGAACACGAACGCGGCTGCGATGACGGCGGCACTGAAGCGCACCAGCGGCCCGCCGGCGTCCGTGCCCGCGGTGAAGGTGTGCACCGTACCCAGGACGAACACGGCGAAGGCGGCGTTGTCGGTCCGTCAGCGGTGGGTGGCGGCGTGGTCGGCGACGGGGCGATGCGCCAGAGGGAGGGGCTCAGCGCCGGCAGGGTGACCGCGACGAGCCGCCGGACCGCGCGTCCATGGTCGCGTTGTGCCGGTCGCACCGGCCTCGCCCGAACCACAGGAAGTCGGTCAGTCCGGAGAAGAGGGAGCTGAACTCCCGTATGAACGGCGTCGCTTCACGTGGCCACGCCACGCCGGGTCCCGGCGGGTGACGTGGACCCGCCAACCCGTGATCGACATGACGCTGGACCAGAGTCCGTGGACAGCTCAGCAGCGCATAACAGAAGGGAGCCGGCAACCGACGACGTCGGCATGGTCCGCCGGACAGCCCCTAGCGTTCCTCCTCCGCTGCCAGGCCCGCCGCCGCCTCGTGCATGGCCAGTTCGAGGAGGGCCGGGTCGGTGAGGGTGCCGCTGCCGTCCGGCGGGACCAGCCAGCGGACGCCGCCGGTGGCGCGGCCCGGGTACGGGACGACGATCCAGGTGCCGGCCCCGGCTGTACGGATGCCGGTGCCGAGCCAGCGGGCGGCCGTGCCGGGCGGTACGAAGAAGCCCATGCGGGAGTCGCCGAAGTCGACCAGGACCGGGCCGAGTTGATCGAGGATGCGGGTGAGGACGTCGAGGGTCGGATAGCCGAGCTCGCCCGGCAGGATGAGTACGTCCCAGGCCTTGCCGGCCGGGAGCAGGGTGACCCCGAGGGGGTTGCGTTCCCACTCCCAGCGGCAGGCTTCGGGATCCGGAGCAGCGGATGCCAGCCACTCCACCGCCGTCTTCGCCCCTGTCATGGCGGTGACCTCCCTTTCTGTACGTGGACGCTGGCCGCGTCACGGAAGAGAGGGAGGTCACCCGGCAGGCATTACGCGGGTTTGCCCCGCCACTTTGAAGTGACTTGAGTCACATTCAGCTGTCGAAGCCGAGGCCCAGTCGGTCCATCGCCCGCAGCCACAGGTTGCGCCGCCCGCCGTGTGCGTCGGCGCGGGCCAGCGACCACTTGGTGAGCGCGATGCCGGTCCAGGCGAAGGGCTCGGGCGGGAAGGGCAGCGGCTTCCTGCGGACCATCTCCAGCTCCGTCCGCTCCGTGCTCTCCCCCGCCAGCAGGTCCAGCATCACGTCCGCGCCGAACCGGGTCGCCCCGACGCCGAGTCCCGTGAAGCCCGCCGCGTACGCCACCTTGCCCTGATGGGCCGTGCCGAAGAACGCCGAGAAGCGGGAGCAGGTGTCGATGGCGCCGCCCCACGCGTGGGTGAAGCGGATGCCCTCCAACTGCGGGAAGCAGGTGAAGAAGTGCCCGGCGAGCTTGGCGTACGTCTCCGGGCGGTCGTCGTACTCGGCGCGCACCCGGCCGCCGTACTGGTAGATGGCGTCGTAGCCGCCCCAGAGGATGCGGTTGTCGGCGGAGAGGCGGAAGTAGTGGAACTGGTTCGCCGAGTCGCCGAGGCCCTGGCGGTTCTTCCAGCCGATCGCGGCCAGTTGCTCCGCGCTGAGCGGCTCGGTCATCAGGGCGTAGTCGTAGACCGGGACCGTGTAGGAGCGGACGCGCTTGACCAGGTTCGGGAAGATGTTCGTGCCGAGGGCGACGTTGCGGGCGCGGACCCGGCCGTAGGGGGTGCTTACGGCCATGCCGGCGCCGTACGGCTTCAGGGTGAGGGCGGGTGTGTGCTCGTAGACACGGACGCCGAGTTCCAGGCAGGCCCGCTTCAGGCCCCAGGCCAGCTTGGCCGGGTGGAGCATGGCGACGCCCCGGCGGTCGTAGAGGCCGGCCTGGAATGTCGGTGAGTCGACCTGTGCCCGCACCGCATCGGCGTCCAGGAACTCGATGCCCTCGGCGAGGCCCTTGTCCCGCAGCTCCTCGTACCAGTCGCGCAGTTCCCACGCCTGGTAGGTCTCGGTGGCGACGTCGATCTCGCCGGTGCGCTCGAAGTCGCAGTCCAGGGAGTAGCGGGCGACCGCCTTCTCGATCTCGTCGAGGTTGCGGGCGCCCAGCTCCTCCAGTTTGTGGATCTCGTCCGGCCAGCGGGCGAGCCCGTTGGGCAGACCGTGGGTGAGGGAGGCGGCGCAGAAGCCGCCGTTGCGGCCCGAGGCGGCCCAGCCCACCTCGCGGCCTTCGAGCAGGACCACGTCCCGCTGCGGATCGCGCTCCTTGGCGATGAGCGCGGTCCACAGTCCGCTGTAGCCGCCGCCGACGACGAGGAGGTCACAGGTCTCGGCGGTGGTGAGGGCGGGCTCGGGGTGGGGCTTGCCGGGGTCTTCCAGCCAGTACGGGACCGGCTGGGCTTCGGAGAGGGATCGCGTCCAGTTGTTGCCACGACTCATGGCGCTTGGGGCCATGATTTCAACTCCCTACAGGGGATTTCCCCCTTGGCTTATGCCTTTTGCTTGGTGCGGCGATTACTGATGACCATGGAGGCCAGGACGAACAGTACGGCGATGATGAACATGGCCGTACCGATGACATTGATCTGAACGGGCGTTCCGCGCTGGGCCGAGCCCCAGACGAACATCGGGAAGGTGACGGTGGAGCCCGCGTTGAAATTGGTGATGATGAAATCGTCGAAGGAGAGCGCGAAGGCGAGCAGCGCGCCCGCCGCGATTCCGGGGGCGGCGATCGGCAGGGTGACCCGGACGAACGTCTGGAACGGTCCGGCGTACAGGTCCTGCGCGGCCTGCTCCAGCCTCGGGTCCATCGACATCACCCGTGCCTTGACCGCCGTCACGACGAAGCTCAGGCAGAACATGATGTGGGCGATCAGGATCGTCCAGAAGCCCAGCTGGGCGCCCATGTTGAGAAACAGGGTGAGCAGCGAGGCGGCCATGACGACCTCGGGCATCGCCATCGGCAGGAAGATCAGCGAGTTGATGGCCCCCCGCGCGCGGAAGCGGTAGCGGACCAGCGCGAAGGCGATCATCGTGCCCAGCAGCGTGGCGCCGAGGGTCGCCCAGAACGCGATCTGGAGGCTGACCGACAGCGAGCCGCACAGGTCGGAGACTCCGCACGGGTCCTGCCAGGCGGCCGTGGAGAACTCCTGCCATTCGTAGTTGAAACGCCCCTTCGGTTTGTTGAAGGAGAAGATCGTCACGACGACGTTGGGCAGCAGGAGATAAGAAAGCGTCAGCAGTCCCGCGATGACGACGAGATTGCGCTTGAGCCAGTTGACGAAGGCCATTTAAACCAGATCCTCCGTTCCCGACCTGCGAATGTAGAGCGTCACCATGACGAGGATGGCGGCCATGAGGATGAAGGACAGAGCCGCGGCCGTCGGATAGTCCAGGATCCGCAGGAACTGCGTCTGGATGACGTTTCCGACCATGCGGGTGTCGGTGGAGCCGAGCAGGTCCGCGTTGACGTAGTCACCGGCCGCCGGGATGAAGGTCAGCAGCGTGCCGGAGACGACGCCCGGCATCGACAGCGGGAAGGTGACCTTGCGGAAGGTGGTGACCGGCTTGGCGTACAGGTCGTTCGCCGCCTCGTGCAGCCGTGGGTCGATGCGCTCCAGCGAGGTGTAGAGCGGCAGCACCATGAACGGCAGGAAGTTGTACGTCAGACCGCAGACCACCGCGAGCGGCGTGGCCAGCACGCGGTCGCCCTCGGTCATACCGAGCCAGCTGGTGACGTCCAGGACGTGCAGCGTGTTGAGGGCGCCGACGACCGGGCCGCCGTCCGCGAGGATCGTCTTCCAGGCGAGGGTGCGGATCAGGAAGCTGGTGAAGAACGGCGCGATCACCAGGATCATGATCAGGTTCTTCCAGCGGCCCGCGCGGAAGGCGATCAGGTATGCGAGCGGGTAGCCGAGGATCAGGCACAGGATCGTGGCCGAGCCGGCGTAGAGCACCGAGCGCAGGAACTGCGGGTAGTACTCGGACAGGGCGTCCCAGTAGGTCGCGAAGTGCCAGGTGACCTGGTAGCCCTCCTCCAGGGAGCCCGTCTGCACGGACGTGGAGGCCTGGTAGATCATCGGCATCGCGAAGAAGACCAGCAGCCAGAGGATGCCGGGGAGCAGGAGCCAGTACGGCACCAGGCGGCCGCGCTTGCGGGGCGGCTTCTTCTCGGGAGCCGTCGGGGACAGAGGCGGTGGCGCCTCGGTGAGGGTCGCCATCAGACCGCCGCCTCTTCCTGGATGCCCGCGTCGATGTCCTGGGCCGCGTCGAGCCCGAAGGTGTGCGCCGGGTTCCAGTGCAGGACGACCTCGGCGCCGGGCACGAGCCGGGGGTCGCGGTCGATGTTCTGGGCGTAGACCTCGAACTCGGGGCAGACGGGGCTGTCCACGACGTACTGCGTGGAGACGCCGATGAACGAGGAGTCGGCGATCCTGCCGGTGATCCGGTTGCGGCCCTCGGGTATCTCGCCGGCCTCGTCCGCGTGCGTGAGGGAGATCTTCTCGGGGCGTACGCCGACCAGCACCTTGCCGCCGACCGAAGCCGGCGCGCCGGACCGCGCCTCGGGGAGGAGCAGCTTGCCGCCGCCCGCCTTCAGCACGATGTCGTCGCCGCTCTTGGAGTCGACCTCGGCCTCGATGAAGTTGGAGGTGCCGAGGAAGTTGGCGACGAAGGTCGTGCGCGGGTTCTCGTACAGATCGGTCGGGGAGCCGAGCTGCTCGACGCGGCCCGCGTTCATCACGGCGACCGTGTCGGCCATGGTCATGGCCTCCTCCTGGTCGTGCGTGACGTGGACGAAGGTGATGCCGACCTCGGTCTGGATGCGCTTGAGCTCCAGCTGCATCTGGCGGCGCAGCTTGAGGTCGAGGGCGCCGAGGGGCTCGTCGAGGAGGAGCACCTTGGGGTGGTTGATCAGGGCCCGGGCGACGGCGACGCGCTGCTGCTGGCCGCCGGAGAGCTGGTGCGGCTTCTTGCGGGCCTGCTCGCCGAGCTGGACGAGGTCGAGCATCTCCTCGACCTGCTTCTTCACCGACTTGATGCCGCGCCGGCGCAGGCCGAAGGCGACGTTCTCGAAGATGTCGAGGTGCGGGAAGAGGGCGTACGACTGGAAGACCGTGTTCACCGGCCGCTTGTACGGCGGGAGCGCGGTCACGTCCTGCTCGCCGAGGTGGACGGTGCCGCCGCTGGGCTCCTCCAGGCCGGCGATCATGCGCAGGGTGGTGGTCTTGCCGCAGCCTGAGGCGCCGAGCAGGGCGAAGAAGGAGCCCTGGGGCACGGTCAGGTCGAGCGGGTGCACGGCGGTGAAGGAGCCGTAGGACTTGCTGATGCCGGAGAGGCGGACGTCGCCGCTGGTGTCGTTCGTCATGGTCTGGTCACGCCCCTGTGAGCTTCGCGAACTTCTCTTCGTAGGCCGTCTCTTCCTTCGAGCTCAGTGAGCGGAAGGCATGGGACCGGGCCTGCATGGCCTTGTCGGGGAGGATCAGCGGGTTGTTCGCCGCGTCCTCGTCGATCTTCGCAAGCTCATCCTTGACGCCGTCCACGGGACAGACGTAGTTGATGTAGGCGGCGAGCTCGGCGGCGGCTTTCGGCTCGTAGTAGTAGTCGATGAGCCGCTCGGCGTTCGTCTTGTGACGGGCCTTGTTGGGGATCAGCATGTTGTCGCTGGACGTCATGTAGCCGCTGTCCGGGATGAGGAAGTCGATGTCCGGGCTGTCGGCCTTCAGCTGTACGACGTCCCCGGCCCAGGCGAGACAGGCCGCGAAGTCTCCGCTGGTGAGGTCGGAGGTGTAGTCGTTGCCGGTGAAGCGGCGGATCTGCTTGCTGTCGACGGCCTTCTGCAGCCGGGCGACGGCGGCGCCGTAGTCGTCGTCGGTGAACTTCGCCGGGTCCTTGTCCATGTCCAGCAGCGTCATCCCGATGGTGTCGCGCATCTCGGTGAGCAGGCCGACGCGCCCCTTGAGCTTGGGGTTGTCGAGCAGGTCGGAGAGCGACTTCACCTCGACGCCGTCGAGCGCCTTCTTGTTGTAGGCGATGACGGTCGAGATGCCCTGCCAGGGATAGGAGTACGCCCGTCCCGGGTCCCAGTCGGGGTTGCGGAACTGCTGGGACAGGTTGGCGAAGGCGTGCGGCAGGTTGGACGGGTCCAGTTTCTGGACCCACCCGAGGCGGATGAGACGCGCGGCGAGCCAGTCGGTGAGGACGATGATGTCCCGGCCGGTGTCCTGACCGGCGGCCAGCTGGGGCTTGACCTTCCCGAAGAACTCGTTGTTGTCGTTGATGTCCTCGGTGTACTTGACCTTGATGCCGGTCCGCTTCGCGAACTGCTCCAGCGTCGGATGACGCTTGCCGCTGTCGTCGACGTCCATGTACTCGGTCCAGTTGGAGAAGCTGACCTGCTTCTCCTTCGCCGAGTGGTCCTCCGCGGACGCGCCGCCCTCGGTCTTGCCGGCCGCGGGGATCCCGCAGGCACTGAGCGTGCCCAGGCCGCCCAGCGCGAGCGCGCCGCCGGTGGAGGCGCGCAGCAGGGAACGGCGGGTCATGGCGGCCCTGCCGTTGCGCATGCTGCGCCGCATGGCGGCCACCTGGGCCGGGGAGAGACGGTCGGGCTCGTACTGCTCCATGCGCTTGGTGCCCTTTCGGGAGATCGGGAGGGAGGGGAGGCCGGTCGCTGGTCGGGCGGTCGGCCGCCCCCTTCTGATCCGGTTTCTGATCCGGCTAGCGGTCCCCGAAGACGGTGCGGTGCCAGTCCTTCCTGGCGACCGCGGTGTTGTCGAACATGACGTGCTTGATCTGGGTGTACTCCTCGAACGAGTACGCTGACATGTCCTTGCCGTAGCCGGATGCCTTGTAGCCGCCGTGCGGCATCTCGCTGATGATCGGGATGTGGTCGTTGACCCACACACAGCCCGCCTTGATCTCGCGGGTGGCGCGGTTGGCCCGGTAGACGTCACGGCTCCAGGCGGAGGCGGCGAGCCCGTACGGGGTGTCGTTGGCCAGCCGGATCCCCTCGTCGTCGCTGTCGAACGGCAGCACGACCAGGACCGGACCGAAGATCTCCGACTGGACGATCTCGCTGTCCTGGGCGGCGTCCGCGACCAGGGTGGGGCGATAGTAGGCGCCGTTCTTGAGCTCTCCCTGTGGGACCTCGCCGCCGGCCACCACGCGCGCGTAGGCACGCGCACGCTCGACGAACCCGGCGACCCGGTCGCGCTGGACGTGGGAGATCAGCGGACCCAGATCGGTCCCCGGGGCGAAGGGGTCGCCCAGCCGGACGCCGTCCATCAGGGCGGCGGTCCGCTCCACGAAGGCCTCATAGAGCGGTCGCTGCACATACGCGCGCGTGGCGGCCGTGCAGTCCTGCCCGGTGTTGATGAGCGCGCCCGCGACGGCGCCGTTGGCGGCGGCTTCGAGATCGGCGTCGTCGAAGACGACGAAGGGAGCCTTGCCGCCCAGCTCCAGATGGATCCGCTTGACGGTGGCGGTGGCGATCTCGGCGACGCGCTTGCCGACTGCCGTGGAGCCGGTGAAGGAGGTCATGGCGACGTCGGGGTGGCCGACGAGGTGCTCACCTGCCTCCTTCCCGGTCCCGGTGACGATGTTGATGACACCGTCCGGGATCCCGGCGTCGGTGGCCGCCTGGGCGAACAGGAGCGAGGTGAGGGGGGTGAGCTCGGCGGGCTTGAGCACGATGGTGTTGCCCGCGGCGATCGCCGGGAGGATCTTCCAGGCGGCCATCTGGAGGGGGTAGTTCCAGGGGGCGATGGAGCCGACGACGCCGATGGGTTCGCGGCGGATGTACGAGGTGTGGTCGCCGGAGTACTCACCTGCGGACTGGCCCTGGAGATGCCGGGCGGCGCCGGCGAAGAAGGCGATGTTGTCCACGGTGCCCGGGACGTCGAACTCGCGGGTCAGCTTCAGCGGCTTGCCGCACTGCAGGGACTCGGCGCGGGCGAAGTCCTCGGCGCGGTCGGCGAGGACTGCGGCGAAACGGTGCAGCGCGTCGGAGCGCTCGCCCGGGGTGGCGGCGGACCAGGCGGGGAACGCCTCGCGTGCGGCGGCGACGGCCGCGTCCACGTCGCCCGGGCCGGCCAGGTCGTAGGTGTACACCTCCTCACCGGTGGCAGGGTCGACCACGGCGTGGGTCCGTCCCGAGGTCCCCTTCACAAGGCGGCCCGCGATGTACTGCGCGCCGTCGGCGAAGCGGTCCTGGGCCGGGAATCGTTCCGAGGTGGCGCTTTCCGGGGTGGAGGTGCCCGGGTTCTGCATGTCGCTCTCCTCCGTGTCCCGCGAGGGGGCCGGCGTGGCTCAGGCTCGATTTGAGTGCCGATCCTGACAGAGCAAGTGGACTCCAACAAGTGATTCCGTTGTTGCCTTTTGGTTACGCGACGGAATCTGTCGACCAGGTGTCGAGTTGGCCGGATAAACGCGGGACGGATTGTCGGTGGTGCGTGCCATGCTCGGTGGCATGGCGAAGATCGATTCTTTGGATGTCCTGGTCAGGGAGGTCCGTGCGGGGGCGAGAGTCAAGTATCTGCACTTCTGGGGACACCGGCCGCTGCCCGACGGGCGGGTCGGCGCGAGTTGTCTGAGCCAGTGGTGGCCGTCGCCGTTCACGGTGGACGGGGTGGAGTACGCGACCGCCGAGCACTGGATGATGGCCGAGAAGGCCCGGCTGTTCGGGGACGCCGGGGCGGAGCGGGGGGTGCTGGCGGCCGGGCATCCCTCGGAGGCGAAGAAGGCGGGGCGGCTGGTGCGGGGGTTCGACGAGGGGGTCTGGCAGCGGGAGCGGTTCCGGATCGTGGTCGAGGGGTCGGTCCACAAGTTCGCCGCGCACTCGGAGCTGCGGGGGTTTCTGGTGGGGACCGGGGATCGGGTGCTCGTGGAGGCGAGTCCGGTGGACCGGGTGTGGGGGATCGGGCTGGCTGCGGGGGATGACGGGGCGGGGGATCCGGAGCGGTGGCGGGGGCCGAATTTGCTGGGGTTCGCGCTGATGGAGGCGCGGGAGCGGTTGCGGGGGTAGGAGGTCTCGCCCCCTCTTTCAGCCCGTCCGGCGTTTGAGTAGGGGG
>JABFVM010000366.1 GCA_013362785.1 Streptomyces sp.
GCCCCTGGGGATGGGACGGGTAGGGGCGGCGGGGGCGAGGAAATGGGTGTTGTGAGGTGGGACGAGGACGGGCCCGGACGAAACCAACGTCCGGGCCCATCGTTGTCGTGCTCGGCGGGGTATCTACCCCAACAGGCCGCCCACGAGCCCCGGTTCGCCGCCGGTGGAGCCTCCGTTGCCGGAGCCGCCGGTGGAGCCGCCGCCGGACGTGGGGCCTCCGGAGGACGGGCCGGTGCTGGTGCTGGGCGCGTCGTCGGCCGGAGTGGACTGCTGGGGCGGCGCCTGCCCGGCCGTACCCTGCGTCTGGCTCGGCGCGGCACCGGTCGCACCCGCGTCACTGGTGGCGCCCGGCGTCGTCGCGGCGCCAGACGGGGTGGCCGCTCCCGACGTGGCGCCCTGGGTGGGCGAGTTGGAGGCCGACGGGGTCCGCCCGTGCCGGCTGTCGGGGTCCTGGGGCAGGGGCGAGCCCGGCAGCTCGTTGCGGGGGGCCTCGCCGGGGCCGGGCACGACCACCCGGTCGGAGTCGCGGACCGCTCCGCCCAGCAGGGAGCCGATCAGCAGCGTCAGGCCGGTGACGATCGCCGTGATCAGGGCGCCACGGCGCAGGACGTAACTACGCAGCTCCCAGATGTCGGAGCGCGGGCCGAGGCGGCGCCAGGCCATGCCTGCCAGGCGGCCGTCGATCGAGTAGACGGGGGCGCCCGCGATGATCAGCGGGGACCACGCGGCGAGATAGATGATGTCGGGGGCGTCGTAGACGGGGACGCTCTTCCAGCTGACGGTGAGCAGGAGCGCGGCGGACAGCAGGGCGCCCACCACTGCGGCGACCCGCTGCCAGCACCCCAGGACCGTCAGGACGCCGACGATGACCTGGAAGAAGGCGATGACCAGGCCGGAGCCGACCGGGTGCTCCAGGGCGAACTGGCGCAGCGGCTCGGCCACTTCCCACGGGTGCAGGGTGTTGAGCCACTTGACCATGGAGCCGCGCTTGCCGCCGTCGAAGTAGACGGGGTCGCAGAGCTTGCCCATGCCGGCGTAGATGGAGATGAAGCCGAGGAAGACGCGGAGCGGGAGGAGGACGACCCCGAGGTTCATCCGGCGGCCGGGGTAGTAGGCGTGCCGTGCCGGGTCGTCGGCGCCGAGGCGCTTGGCCGGCGTATCGTCCGCGTCCCCGTCGTCGCCCTGCCCGAACTCCTCGAAGCCCTCGTCCTCGTACGCGAGTTCCTCGTCGTAGGCGCTCTCGACCGTGCGCATGTGGGGCAGCAGCCGGGTCTCGACCGACTCGTGCGTGCGCTGCGCGCCGACGATGGGCGTCTCGACGGTCTGCGACAACTCGTCGTCGTAGCGCGCGTCGTAGGCATCGTCGTAGCCACCGACCCCCACGCGTGGGATGACCTGGGTGGCCCCGGCGGGGACCGGTTCGTCGCCGTGGCGGACGCTGCCGTCCCGCACGGCCTGGAGCAGGCGGTGTGCGCCGGTGTCGTCGGGCGCGGACGTGCCGTTCCAGACGGAGACCCGGCGGCGGGCGCCGGGGGCCGCGCCCGCTCTGCCGGCCGTGTTGGCGGCGGGAATACGGGTGGTGTCCTCGGTGGCGCTCTGGTGCCGTGCGATGCGCGAGGTCTTGGTGCGCCCGGTCGAGGCGCCCAGCAACACGCGGAAACTCGCGTGATTGACGATGATCTGCGCCGGATCGCTCGGCACCTTCACCATGCTCAGCGCGGGAGCGTCGTCGTAACCCGACGAGCGGTCCCCCGTGGGTGTGCGGGGTGTTCTGGTGTCCACACTCAACTAACCGAGTGACGTGACGTTAGGACACTGCTTTGACCGGTCCGATCTGTCCGGACCCCGTCAAGGATGCGCAGGTCGCACCACTGTCACCAGAATTAACCCGCACGGGTGACGCCACGGATGTCTGTTCAGACGCGTCGGCGAGCCGCCTCGTAGAGGACGATGCCCGCCGCGACACCGGCGTTGAGGGACTCGGCGCCGCCCGGCATCGGGATGCGTACCCGGAAGTCGCAGGTCTCGCCGACCAGGCGGGACAGGCCCTTGCCCTCGCTGCCGACCACGATGACCACCGGGCCGGCCAGGGCCTCCAAGTCGCCGAGCTCGGCCTCGCCGTCGGCGGCGAGGCCGACGACCACGATGCCCGCCTTCTTGTACGCCTCCAGGGCGCGGGTGAGGTTCGTGGCGCGGGCGACCGGGGTGCGGGCCGCCGTGCCCGCCGACGTCTTCCAGGCGCCGGCCGTCATGCCCGCCGCACGACGCTCGGGTACGACGACTCCGTGGCCGCCGAACGCCGAGACCGAGCGGACCACGGCACCGAGGTTGCGCGGGTCCGTCACGCCGTCGAGGGCGACGATGAGCGGGTCCTCGCCGTCGTCCGCGGCGGCGTCGGCCAGGTCCTCGGGGTGGGCGTACTCGTAGGGCGGGACCTGGAGGACCAGGCCCTGGTGGTTCAGGCCGTTGGTCATCCGGTCCAGCTCGGGGCGCGGGGCCTCCATGAGGTTGATGCCACCGCGCTCGGCGGCGAGCTGGAGGGCCTCACGGACGCGCTCGTCGTTGTCGATGAACTGCTGGACGTAGAGGGTGGAGGCCGGGACGCCCTCGCGCAGTGCCTCCACGACCGGGTTACGGCCTACGACAAGCTCGGACGTGCTCTTGCCGCCGCGGCCGCGCGGCGCCGGACGGCGCACGGCCTGCTTCGCCTTGGCGCCCGCGATGCGGTTCTTCTTGTGTCCCTTGCGCATCTCGGCGGGCGGGGTCGGGCCCTTGCCCTCCAGGCCCTTGCGCCGCTGGCCGCCACTGCCGACCTGCGCGCCCTTCTTGCCGGACATGCGGCGGTTGTTCGCGGCCATGACCTACCTGTCTGTCGTGAGCTGTCGTACGTATGTCTATGCAGTGTGCCGCCCGGGAGGCCGGGCGGCACAATCGATCTTCCGGGCGCCGGGGCCGGTCAGCGCGGGCCGAGGCTCCAGCGGGGGCCGTCGGGGCCGTCCTCGATGGCCAGCCCCGACTGCTTGAGCTGGTCGCGGATGGCGTCCGCGGTCGTCCAGTCCTTGCGGGCGCGGGCGGCCTCGCGCTGGTCGAGGACCAGGCGTACGAGGCTGTCGACCACGCCGTGCAGATCCTCGCCCCGGTCGGTCTCGCCCGCCCAGTGCTGGTCGAGCGGGTCCAGGCCGAGGACGCCGAGCATGGCGCGCACCTCGGCGAGGCGGGCCACGGCGGCTTCCTTGTCGTCGGCGGCCAGGGCGCTGTTGCCCTGCCGGACGGTGGTGTGCACGACGGCGAGCGCCTGCGGGACGCCCAGGTCGTCGTCCATCGCCTCGGCGAAGGCGAGCGGCACCTCGGCGGACGGCTCGACGACGCCCGCCTTCTCCACCACGCGCTGCACGAAGCCCTCGATCCGCGCGAACGCCGACTCGGCCTCGCGCAGGGCCTCCTCGCTGTACTCGATCATCGAGCGGTAGTGCGGGGTGCCCAGGTAGTAGCGCAGGACGATCGGGCGCCACTGCTTGACCATCTCGGAGACCAGCACGCTGTTGCCGAGCGACTTCGACATCTTCTCGCCGCTCATGGTGACCCAGGCGTTGTGCACCCAGTACTTGGCGAAGTCGTCGCCGTAGGCCTTGGCCTGGGCGATCTCGTTCTCGTGGTGCGGGAAGATCAGGTCGAGGCCGCCGCCGTGGATGTCGAAGGCGGAGCCCAGGTACTTGTGCGCCATCGCCGAGCACTCCAGGTGCCAGCCCGGACGGCCCCGGCCCCACGGCGTCTCCCAGTCGGGCTCGCCGGGCTTGGCGGCCTTCCACATCGCGAAGTCGCGCGGGTCCCGCTTGCCGCTGATGCCCTCCTCGGCGGGCTGGCGCATCTCGTCGAGGTCCTGCCGGGACAGCTCCAGGTAGGAGGGCCAGGAACGGACGTCGAAGTAGACGCTGCCGTCCGCCTCGTAGGCGTGTCCGCGCTCGATGAGGCCGCGCATCATCTCGACCATCTCGGTGACATGGCCGGTGGCGCGGGGCTCGTACGTCGGCGGGAGGCAGCCGAGGGCGGTGTAGCCGTCGGTGAAGGCGCGCTCGTTCTCGTAGCCGATGGACCACCAAGGGCGCTTCTGGTCGACAGACTTGGCGATGATCTTGTCGTCGATGTCCGTGACGTTCCGGATGAACGTCACCTCATAGCCGCGGTACTCGAACCAGCGGCGCATGATGTCGAAGTTGAGCCCGGAGCGGATGTGCCCGATGTGCGGTGCGGCCTGCACGGTGGCGCCACAGAGGTAGATCGAGACGCAGCCCGGCTGAAGCGGGGTGAAGTCACGGATCTGCCGGGCGCTGGTGTCGTACAGGCGAATAGTCACGACACCAGGGTAGTGGGCGGACGGCTGTGCCTGGCGCCTACCGGCGGTTTGGCCGATGTCGGTCCGGGGCGGTGGGGGCTGGTCGCGCCCACGCGGCGGAGTCGCATATCGAGCACAGCCCCGCGCCCCTTGGTCGGGACACTCGCCCCTGCTGTATGGCCGGCCATCTCAGCTGACTCGTACCACCAGCGCCGTTGCCACCGCCATCAGGCCCTCGTCCCGGCCCGGGAAGCCCAGGCCGTCCGTCGTCGCGCCCGATACCGACACCGGGGCTCCCGCCGCCTCCGACAGGATCTTCTGGGCCTCGTCCCGGCGCTTGCCGATCTTCGGGCGGGGGCCGACCACCTGGACCGCGACATTTCCGATGCGGAAGCCCGCCTCGCGCACGATCCGGGCCGCCTCGGTGAGGAGTACGACGCCCGGGGCGCCGGACCACTCGGGGCGGCCGGTGCCGAAGTGCTGGCCCAGGTCGCCGAGGCCGGCTGCCGAGAACAGGGCGTTGCAGGCGGCGTGGGCGACGACGTCGGCGTCGGAGTGGCCGGCCAGGCCGGGGCCCTCGCCCTCCCACTTCAGGCCCGCGCACCACAGCTCGCGGCCGTCCTCGAAGGCGTGGATGTCGGTGCCGATGCCGACCTGGGGCAGCGGCATCGCGGTGTCAGAAGCCATCGTTGAGCCTCCGGCGGGCCAGGACCGCCTCCGCCAGGACCAGGTCCAGCGGGCGGGTGACCTTGAAGGCCTCCTCGTGGCCGGGAACGACCACGACCGTCAGGCCGAGCTGCTCGACCATGCTGGCGTCGTCGGTGACGTCACCGGTCACCGTCTCGTGCGCACGGATCAGCGTGGCCCGGTCGAAGCCCTGCGGGGTCTGTACGGCGCGGAGGCGGGCGCGCTGCGGGGTCGCCACCACGGGCTCCGGCCCGCCGGGCGTCTGCGCCGGCTCGACCTCCTTGACCGTGTCCGCCAGCGGCAGCGCGGGGACGACCGCCGGCGCTCCGTCGCGTACGGCCTCGATCACCGCGTCCACCGTGTCCACCGGGACCAGCGGGCGGGCGGCGTCGTGCACCAGGACGATGTCGTGGTCCGGCGGCAGCGCGTCCAGGCCGAGCTTCACGGACTCCTGGCGGGACTCGCCGCCGGGGACGACCAGGAAGTCGGTGCGCTCGGGCAGCGCGTGCGCGTCGAGGAGCGACTTCACCTCCGCGGCGCCGTCGGGCGGGGCCACCACGACCACCAGGGAGACAGCGCGGGACGCGGCCATCGCGCGCACGGCGTGGATGAGCATGGGCGTGCCGTTCAGCGCGCGGAGCGCCTTGGGGGCGCCCGGACCGAGACGTACACCCCGGCCCGCGGCCGGGATCACGACGGCCGTACGGGCTCCGGCGGGGGTCCCGGCAGCGCTTCCGGCAGGGACTTCCGAGGGCGAAGGGCGCGAATCGTCAGACATCGGTTCCTGTCAGGTTTGTGTGCTCGGCCTACGTGGGTATGGCCTCAGCGTGCCGGGTGGGACGTCTTGACCGAACCCTTCCGTGACAACGGTCGAGCCAGCTGCCCGGACCCGGCACACCAAAAGTATCGGGGACACCCGAGGTAGGACGCACAGCGCCTGTGGGCGAACATGCCGCAGCGCCCGGCGACAGGAATTACGTCATCGGGCACCGCGGCACTTCTTTTAAAACAACACAGGGACTGACTGTGCTGAACTGAGGCGGATGGACCGCGTCAGGACGCGAGAACCTCGTCGAGCAGGGCCTCGGCCTTGTCCTCGTTGGTGTTCTCCGCGAGGGCGAGCTCGCTCACCAGAATCTGGCGGGCCTTGGCGAGCATGCGCTTCTCACCGGCGGAGAGTCCGCGCTCGCGCTCACGACGCCACAGGTCACGCACGACTTCCGCGACCTTGATGACATCGCCGGAGGCGAGCTTCTCCAGATTTGCCTTGTAACGACGCGACCAGTTCGTGGGCTCCTCGGCGTACGGCGCGCGCAGCACCTCGAAGACCCGGTCCAGCCCGTCCTGACCGACCACATCACGCACGCCGACGAACTCCGCATTGTCCGCTGGCACACGTACCGTCAGGTCACCCTGGGCGACCTTCAGCACCAAGTAGGTCTTGTCCACGCCTTTGATCTGGCGAGTTTCGATGGCCTCGATCAGCGCGGCCCCGTGATGGGGATAGACCACGGTGTCGCCAACCTTGAACGTCATGTGACAGGTACCCCTTCCGTGGCTATCCAGGGTAACACGGAAACTGCGGGTTCTGAATGGCGTTTTCGCAGGTCAGGGCATATCTCGGGGCTTGACAACTCCGACAGGAACGTGCTGCGCGGGCCGAGCGGAAGTAGGTATTCGCAGGTGGGAGCGGCTCTGCGGGCGAGGTGAAACGAGCACGTTACACACATCCGGAGGCACCTCCGAGTGGTCGAACATCCACAAATGTCCGGTTCCAAGTGTGCGACTTCCGCTACTCCGTTCGGCGTCCGGAGTCGGGTCCCGGACGAATCCGGAATTGATCACGGCCCAGGTCCGGAGCACGCCCGTTGATCAATTTCGGGAAGGTCGTGCATTCCTTCACGGAAATTTTGCGCCGCGCCTTGCGGGGGTCTTATGTGAATGGCGGACGAGCGTGCGGGCAATGTGACTCGCGGGTCACTTGTGGGTGACGGGAAGGATCACGGAAGAGGTACGAAGAGGCGGTTCGGCGGTACCGGAGAGACGCGTCCGCGGTACTTCGGCCGCTCAGGGGAGGGTCG
This sequence comes from Streptomyces sp., assembly GCA_013362785.1. Lineage (GTDB taxonomy): Bacteria > Actinomycetota > Actinomycetes > Streptomycetales > Streptomycetaceae > Streptomyces. Next base: position 7,102 of record JABFVM010000366.1, read on the forward strand.
GGTGCGGTCGCGCGGGAACGGCTCGGTAACCTAAGGCCGCTGACAGACACTTAGGGCGGCTTTATTCGCCCCCGTTCGAGTCAAGGAGTTGCCGCCGCCGTGAGCAGCAGCCTTCGACGCGGCGCCCTCGCCGCGGCCGCCATCGCGTTCTCGATCACCTCGCTCGCCGCGTGCGGCGCGGGCAACGACAGCCAGACGCTGCAGATCGTGCCGGACAACGCGGCCACCACGGTCGGCGACATCAAGGTCCAGAACGCGATCGTCATCACCCAGCCCGACCTGGAGTCGACGGGCCCGGCCGCGATCTCCGCGACCCTGTTCAACTCCGGCCGCTCCGCCCAGACGCTGGACTCGGTCAAGGTGGACGACTCCGGTGAGAAGGCCGAGCTCAAGCCCGCCAAGGGCGGCAGCCTGACCATCCCGGCCGGCGGCTCGCTGATCATCGGCGGCGAGGGCAACGCCTCCGCGGTCCTCACCAAGGGCCGCGACGGCATCCAGGACGGCAACGCCCAGGCGATCACCTTCACCTTCAGCAAGACCGGTGACGTGGGCCTGCGCGCCTTCGTGGTGCCGGCCGAGCACTACTTCGAGAGCTGGGGCCCGAGCGAGGTCCCGGCCGTCCCGGGCACGAAGCCCACGCCGTCCGGCTCGGCCTCCGGGTCCCCCGCCGCCACCCCGGGCGACGCGTCCTCCGCGAGCGCGACGGCGTCCGAGGGCACCGAGGCCGGTACCGGCTCCGAGGCCGGCGCGGGCGGCGCGGCGACCCCGTCCGGCGACGCCTCGCACACGGCCGCCGGTCACTGAGCGGTCGTAGCCGACAAGCCGGCCGTACGGCATTTGCGCGTACGGCACCCGCACAGCCGTAAAGAAGGGCGGGACCCCCGGAATCGGGAGTCCCGCCCTTCGGCGTACTGGCGGTGTTGTCTACGGCTCGAACTTGTAGCCGAGGCCTCGGACCGTCACCAGGTAGCGCGGGGCGCCCGGGTCAGGCTCGATCTTGGCGCGCAGGCGCTTGACGTGGACGTCGAGGGTCTTGGTGTCACCGACGTAGTCGGCGCCCCAGACGCGGTCGATGAGCTGCATGCGGGTCAGGACGCGGCCGGCGTTGCGCAGGAGCATCTCCAGGAGGTCGAACTCCTTGAGGGGGAGGTCGACCTTGGAGCCGGAGACCGTGACCACGTGGCGGTCGACGTCCATGCGGACAGGACCGGCCTCCAGCGCGGCCGGGGTGACCTCCTCGGGCTCGCCGCGGCGGCGCAGGACGGCCCGGATACGGGCGACCAGCTCGCGCGAGGAGAACGGCTTGGTGACGTAGTCATCGGCTCCTATTTCCAGGCCGACGACCTTGTCGATCTCGCTGTCCTTGGCGGTGACCATGATCACCGGGACGTTGGAACGGCCGCGCAGCTGGCGGCAGACCTCGGTGCCCGGCAGGCCGGGCAGCATCAGGTCGAGGAGGACGAGGTCGGCGCCGTTGCGCTCGAACTCGTCGAGTCCGTCGGGCCCGGTGGTCGCGACGGCGACCTCGAAGCCCTCCTTGCGGAGCATGTACGACAGGGCGTCGGAGAAGGACTCCTCGTCCTCGACGACGAGCACTCGGGTCACGGAAGGACCTCCGGGGCGGAAAGCGTTTCGTACGCGGGTGAGTCGGGGGAATTGGGGGAATTCGATGGTGCGGGCTGCCCGGCCTCGTCGTCGAGATCGGGGTACTGCTGAGCACGGTCGCGGGCCGCACCCGCCTCCGGCAGCCGCAGGGTGAACGTGGAGCCCTGTCCCTCGGAGCTCCACACCGTGACCTCCCCGCTGTGCGAGGCGGCCACGTGCTTGACGATCGCGAGACCGAGGCCGGTGCCACCGGTGGCACGGGAACGGGCCGGGTCGACGCGGTAGAAGCGCTCGAAGATGCGCTCCTTGTCCTTGTCCGAGATGCCGATGCCCTGGTCGGTCACGGCGATCTCGATGTGGTCCCCGCCCGGTGCGGTGAGCCGGCGTGCGGCGATGCCGACGCGGGTGCGGGCGGGCGAGTAGTTGACGGCGTTCTCGACGAGGTTGCCGAGCGCCGCGGCCAGCTGGCCCCGGTTGCCCCAGATGCTGAGGTCCTCGGTGCCGCCGGC
>JABFVM010000271.1 GCA_013362785.1 Streptomyces sp.
CGGCACCAGCACGGCGGCCGGGGAGACGGCCTCGACGGCGGCCTGGAGGGCGTCGACCTTCGGGACGACCAGGTAGTCGGCGTACTCCGACGCGTCGTGGGTGAGGACCTTGACCGCGCCGTGCTCGGCGAGGGTGGCGGCGGTGTCGGCGGCGCCGTTGCCCAGCGCGACCGCGACGGGCTCGCCGACGCGGCGGGCCAGGGTCAGCAGCTCCAGCGTGGGCTTGCGGACGGCACCGTCCACGTGATCGACGTAGACGAGAACTTCAGCCATGGGATTGCTCTCCTGCGGATTGCGAAGTCTGAGGGGCGGAAGGGGTGTTGAGCCTCAGCGGGCCAGCGACCCTTAGATGAACTTCTGGCTCGCGAGGTACTCGGCGAGCTGCTTGCCGCCCTCGCCCTCGTCCTTGACGATCGTGCCGGCGGTACGGGCCGGACGCTCGGCCGCGGTGTCCACGACGGTGTACGCACCCTCAAGACCGACCTCCTCCGCCTCGATGTCGAGGTCGGACAGGTCCCAGGACTCCACCGGCTTCTTCTTCGCGGCCATGATGCCCTTGAAGGACGGGTAACGCGCCTCGCCCGACTGGTCGGTGACCGACACGACGGCCGGCAGCGAAGCCTCCAGCTGCTCGGTGGCGCTGTCGCCGTCCCGGCGGCCCTTGACCGTGCCGTCCTCGACCGAGACCTCGGACAGCAGGGTGACCTGCGGGACGCCCAGACGCTCGGCCAGCAGCGCCGGTACGACACCCATGGTGCCGTCGGTGGACGCCATGCCGGAGATGACCAGGTCGTAGCCGGCCTTCTCGACGGCCTTGGCCAGCACCAGCGAGGTGCCCAGGGCGTCGGTGCCGTGCAGGTCGTCGTCCTCGACGTGGATGGCCTTGTCGGCGCCCATGGACAGCGCCTTGCGCAGGGCGTCCTTGGCGTCCTCGGGGCCCACCGTCAGAACGGTGATCTCCACGTCGTCGTCGGAGTTCTCGGAGATCTGCAGCGCCTGCTCGACCGCGTACTCGTCGAGCTCGGAGAGCAGACCGTCCACGTCGTCCCGGTCGACGGTCAGGTCATCGGCGAAGTGCCGGTCGCCAGTGGCGTCGGGCACGTACTTCACAGTGACAACGATCCTCAAGCTCACGCCGGCTCTCCTACTGCGTCGACATTTCTCTGCTGCCTACTTGCAGGCAGCATAGGCGCCCCAAGCGGCTGTTCCCGTTCGGGGCGACCCGCGCTCCGAGCGAAATATTACTCGTCAGTACACCCAGTTCATCCCCGCTAAGCAAGCGCTTTGAACTGTGACCTTTGCAACGCAGCGTAATCGGATTCGGACGGCTTCGCAGAACGACGGAGCGCTTGATCGGTCACATCGGCGTGGTGAGGTCAGTCACGCAGGCCGTTGAAGCGGCCCTGGTGGTACAGGAGCGGACGCCCGGGACCGGTGGGGTCGCCGAGCACGACCTCGCCCAGCACGATGCGGTGATCGCCCGCGGGCACACGCGCCACGATCCGGCACACCATCCAGGCCAGTACGTCGTCGAGGACGGGGACACCCTCGGGGCCCTCGCGCCAGACCGTGGGCGCGCCGAAGCGGTCGGCGCCGCTGCGGGCGAAGGTCGCGGCCAGCTCCTGCTGGTGCTCGCCGAGTATGTGGACGCCGACGTGGTCCGTCCCGGCGATCGCCGGCCAGCTGGAGGCGCCGGTGCCGATACCGAAGGAGAGGATCGGGGGCTCGGCGGAGACGGAGGTGAGGGAGGTGGCGGTGAAGCCGACCGGGCCCCTCTCTCCGCGCGCGGTGATCACGGCGACTCCGGCGGCGTGGCGCCGGAACACGGAGCGGAGCAGTTCGGGCGAGGCCTGCTGAGTGGTGCCGAGGTCGGACGTGGCCGTCATGGAGTTGTCCTTCTGCGAGGGGAGGCGTGCGGATCCGTGGCTGCTCAACAGCTCGGACAGCAGGCGCTCGCGGTACGGGCCAGATCGACGTGGGCCCGTCCGAAGAGAAGGAGTTCCTCAGGCATACGGTCAGGCTGACGATAGGTGGTGCGCACAGTCAAGTACGTTCCGCTATGTGGGAGATGACTCACCCTCGGTGTCACACCCCCTCAGACCGCTTCCCCGAGGGCCGCGATCACGTCCGCCTTGCGCGGCTGACCGGTGGCCCGCCGTACGACTTGGCCGTCGGCGTCGAGGACCAGCACGGTCGGCGTCTTGAGGATGTCGAACCGCCGTACGAGGTCCAGGTTGTCCTCGGCGTCGAGTTCGACGTGGGTCACGCCCGGGACCATGCCGGCCACCTCGCCCAGCACGCGCCGGGTGGCCCGGCAGGGGGCGCAGAAGGCGCTGGAGAACTGTACGAGGGTGGCGCGCTCGCCCAGCGCCTCGCCCAACTCGGCCGCCCCGAGCCGCTTTCCGTCGTCGCGCCCGCGCACGCGCACTCTCCCGCTCCGCCGCCGCTGCAGCACTCCGTACGCGCTCGCCACCGCGAGCACCGCCACACACACCACAAGTCCGGTCATCACCCTGCTCAAGCATTCACGAGACCGCAAAGATTCCCGGCTCCCCCGCGGCCCCGCCGATGCGGAATGCTTGATTCATGGACATCGATGTGAGGGGCCCGCGCTTCGGGGCGGCCGTGACGACCGTGGTGCTGGCGGTCGTGCTGGTCACCGGGAGCGCCTGGCTGCTGGCCTGGCAGACGCTGGCGTTCGCGCTGGGCGCGGCGGGCGGGGTGGCCCGTTCGCCGTACGGGTGGCTGTTCCGCAAGGCCGTCCGACCCCGGATCGGGCCGCCGACCGAGTTCGAGGCGCCCGAACCGCCGCGGTTCGCCCAGACGGTGGGGCTGGTCTTCGCCGGCGTCGGGCTGGCCGGGTTCACACTCGGGCCGGACTGGCTGGGGCTCGCCGCGACCGGGGCCGCGCTCGCGGCCGCTTTCCTGAACGCCGTGTTCGGGTACTGCCTGGGCTGCGAGATGTACCTGATCGTGCGGCGGCTGGCGGTACGCGCAGAGTAAAGGCGGCGCCAAAATCCGAGGTGGATCAAGGGGCTGACGTGACGAGGATCTCGCCGTTCCCAGGCACTTGGGCTTGGCCGTCGGGCGTTCTTGGGGCACGATCTGCGACATGCCGTTTACCTACGGCTGCGTAACTTTCCCACTGGGAGCTTCCTTCCCAGGTGAAGAAGGAAGGGTCCACCCCGTCCATGGCAGAGCTTGTCTACCGTCCCGTCGTCGGTTTCGCCCAGACACTGTTCAAGGTGTGGGACCTCAAGATCGACCTCAAGGGATCGGAGAACATTCCGCGCTCGGGCGGCGCCGTGCTGGTGAGCAACCACATCAGCTATCTGGACTTCGTCTTCGACGGCCTGGCGGCGCTGCCGCAGAAACGACTCGTCCGTTTCATGGCGAAAGAGTCCGTTTTCCGGCACAAGATCTCGGGTCCGCTGATGCGCGGTATGAAGCACATCCCGGTGGACCGCAAGCAGGGTGAGGCGGCGTACGCCCACGCGCTGGACTCGCTGAAATCCGGCGAGATCGTCGGGGTCTTCCCGGAGGCCACGATCTCCCAGTCGTTCACGCTGAAGAGCTTCAAGTCGGGTGCCGCGCGGCTGGCCCAGGAGGCGGGCGTACCGCTGATCCCGATGGCCGTGTGGGGCACCCAGCGCCTGTGGACCAAGGGGCACCCGCGCAACTTCAAGCGCAGCCACATCCCGATCACGATCCGGGTCGGCGAGGCGATCGAGGCGTCCAAGGACAAGTACGCCGGTGCCATCACGCGCCAGTTGCGCGAGCGCGTCCAGGAACTGCTGGAGGCCGCGCAGCGCGCCTATCCGGTGCGGCCCAAGGATGCCGGCGACACGTGGTGGATGCCGGCCCATCTGGGTGGGACGGCGCCTACGCCGGAGCAGGTGCGCGAGGCCGAGGCCCGCTAGGCGCTCCGCCGGGTGGTGCCGGGTTGTGTCGGTGGTCGGCTGCGGCCCCCTGGTGGCTTGTCGCGCAGTTCCCCGCGCCCCTTAGGGGCGTTGCTGAACCGACAGCGACTGGCGTACCGCGATCCTCGCTCCGGGGCTGAACTACGTGGGCCCTGGCGCCAGTTCCAGCGGCGGTAGGTCACGCCCATGTCGTCGCGCCATACGACCTCGCCCGCCTCGGGGTGCTCGACCACCTCCTCGCCACCGGACGGTCACGAAGTCCTCCTCGCCGGTCGCTCGCACCAGGCACATACCGCCCTCGATGCGGTCGATGTCCTCGCCGCCCACGGGGATGAGGTGGGCAACGCTGATGGCGTTGTAGAGGTCGACCAGCAGGTTGATCCGCGGCAGCCCCGCCTCCGACAGTGCCCTCCTGGCCAGCGCCTCCGCGGAGTTGCGGGTGCGTGACGGCTTGGGCCCGAACACCGTGTACACCTCCCGCCAGGCCGCCATGTGCGGGTCCTCGTGCGGAGCGCGGCCGTCCAGGCGTACGGCGAGCCGACGGGCCGCGTCGTCGAGGAGCTCGGCACTGGCGTCGGTGCTCGGGCCGTTGACCAGCCCCTGCGCCTCGATGGCGACGTGGGTGAAACCGGGCGCGAGGGCGCGCACTTCGTCGGACACGGCCAGAGAGAGGTCATGGCCCGCCCCAGAGTGCGGTGGGGAGTGTCTTCCACAGGTGCGGTCGGTCAGGGGCGGCCTTGAGGGCGCTCAGTACGAACGGGTGCGGTTCGGCATACAGGACCGGATAGTCCAGCTCATTGAGCTCCGGGTCGGGCAGGAAGGCCAGCTGCTCCCCGTCGAGCGAGAAGCGGGCGTCCACGCCCGGCTTGTTTCCGCGCGGGTCCTGTCGATGCCAGGCGCCGTTGAACCGTACGGCGACCAGTCCGTGCACCACGTCGAGCTTCTGGTAGCACAGCGCGGTCGGGATGTCCTCGGCCCGCAGCAGCGCGGCCAGTGCGTGGGCCTTGGCGTAGCAGATGCCGGTGCCCTGCTCCAGGACGTCGGAGGCACGCCAGGTGACACGGAGGTCGCCGGAGTCCTGAGAGTGCGCAATGGTGTCACGCACGAACTCGAACGCCGCCCGCGCATAGTCATACGAATCCATCACGCCGTCGGCGAGTCGGGCGGCCACCTCCCGCACCAGCGGATGATGATGGTCGATCGCCTCGTCAGCAGCCAAATAGGCGGAGAGGTCGGCGGTTTGCTGGATCATCTGCATGGCAGCAGAGCGTAGATCGCAATCGATTCGCGAGTCAATATATTTGCGATGTAATGCATATTCATACAGGCGGAGGAGAACGGCTGAACATCGCCGCAACCCTCACGTCCGGCCGCAACCCCTTCCCCACGCCACCGGTCTCGTCACCGACAGACCATCGACCAGGGGGAATCCATGAAGCATCGCCTACTCGGAGCCGCGCTCGCCGGCTGTGCCCTTGCCGCGGTCGGGGCCGGGCCCGTGCATGCCCTGTCCGACCAGCTGTGGATCAGCGTGCCGTCGGAGACGGTGCTGCCCGGACCGGACGCGAATGGCGGCGCGTCCGAGCGCAGCCTCGCGGTGCGGGTCACCCACGACAACACCGAGAACGAGGTCGCGGCCGGGCGGCTGACCGTCGACGCGAGCGAGGTCACCTCGTTCGCGCGGGTGACGTGGCCTGCGAACTGCGTGCCCGAGTCGGCGGTCAAGGCGGTCTGTGACTTCCCGGCGATGCCGGCCGGGACGGACAGCGTGGCGGCCGGCCGGATCACGCTCAGCGCACTGGCCGACGCGGACCTCGGCGCGTCCGGGTACCTGCGCTACACGGCCGTCGCCGGTGAACTGACGGCGTACCCGGTGGAGACCCGGATCAGCCTGGGCAACGGACCGGACCTCGGGCTCAGCCAGGCCCAGGACCAGCGGGACCTCCGGCCCGGCAGCAGCACCCAGGTGCGGGCGACGGTCGGCAACAACGGCAACCGTGCCGTGGACCGAACGCTGCTGTGGGTCAACGCGTCGTACGGGCTGCGGTTCAAGGAGCGGTACTCCAACTGCGAGTACCGGCGGCACGAGACCGGCGAGTCCGCGCTGTGCGTGCTGGACGAGGCGGTGGCTCCGGGTGACCGGTACCAGCTGGCGACCGGTCTGCGTGTCGGGCGCAACGCGCTGTACGAGCGGTTCGACCACTCCGTGCTGCCGTATTCGGACAAGGCACTGGAGGAGGCCCGCGGAGGCGAGACCTGGACCCGGGGGACGGGCGCCGAGCTGGACCTGCGCCCCGTGGTCGCGGCGCAGGCGGTCGCCGGGGAGGACGACCTCGATCTGTCGGACAACTACCGGGCCGTCATCCTCGACGCGAAGAACACCGCCGACCTCAAGCTCACCGGCAGCAGGGTGCGCGGGGCGGTGGGCGACACCGTGACCGCCGCCGTCACCGTCCACAACAAGGGCCCGGCGTGGGTGGCGTCGCTGGGTGCGGGCGCGGCCGTGGCGACGGTGCCGATCCAGGCGCCCGAGGGCACGACGATCGTCGGTGTGCCGGACGAGTGCTCGACGTCGTCCGAGGAGGGCGAGCCCGTCACGACCTACTTCTGCCGGACGCCGATCTACCTGCACGACGGGGCGTCCCACACGATGGAGGTGCGGCTGAGGATCGACGAGGCGGTGCGCGGGGCGCGCACCACCGTCGAGACCCTCAACGACGACCCCGAGCTGTCCATCCGGGAGTTCGACCCGAACCTGCGGAACAACAGGTCGGAGATCGTCGTCAACGGCTGACCCCCGCGCCGCCGAGGAGGGGACGGCTCAGCGCGCCATCTCCTCCTTCAGCGCCGCCACGAAGGCGTCCACGTCGTCCTCGGTCGTGTCGTAGGCGCACATCCAGCGGACGACGCCCGCCGCCTCGTCCCAGAAGTAGAACCGGAACCGCTTCTGCAGGCGCTCGCTCACGTCGTGCGGGAGCCTGGCGAAGACGCCGTTGGCCTGCACCGGGTAGAGGATCTCCACGCCGTGCACGGCGCGTACGCCCTCGGCGAGGCGCTGGGCCATCTCGTTGGAGTGGCGGGCGTTGCGCAGCCACAGGTCCTTGGCGAGCAGGGCCTCCAACTGCACGGACACGAAGCGCATCTTGGAGGCGAGCTGCATGGACAGCTTGCGCAGGTGCTTCATGTGGCTGACGGCGTCCTGGTTGAGGACGACGACGGCCTCGCCGAACAGGGCGCCGTTCTTCGTGCCGCCGAGGGAGAGGATGTCGACGCCGACCGCGTCGGTGAACGTCCGCATCGGGACGTTCAGTGAGGCGGCCGCGTTGGCTATGCGGGAGCCGTCCAGGTGGACCTTCATGCCGTGCGCGTGGGCGTGGTCGCAGATGGCGCGGATCTCGTCCGGCGTGTAGAGGGTGCCGAGCTCCGTGCTCTGGGTGATCGAGACGACCTGGGGCATCGCCCGGTGCTCGTCGTCCCAGCCGTACGCCTGCTTGTCGATCAGATCGGGGGTGAGCTTGCCGTCGGGCGTCGGCACGGTGAGCAGCTTCAGGCCGCCCATCCGCTCCGGTGCCCCGCCCTCGTCGACGTGGATGTGCGCGCTCTCGGCGCAGATCACCGCGCCCCAGCGGTCGGTGACGGCCTGGAGTGCGACGACGTTGGCACCGGTGCCGTTGAAGACCGGGAACGCCTCGGCACTCGCGCCGAAGTGGCTGCGGATGATCCGCTGGAGGTTCTCGGTGTAGTCGTCCTCGCCGTAGGCGACCTGGTGCCCGCCGTTGGCCAGGGCCAGGGCGGCGAGCACCTCCGGGTGGGCGCCGGCGTAGTTGTCACTGGCGAAGCCGCGGACGTCCGGGTCGTGATGGCGACGGGCGTCGGTCTTCGGAGGGTTCACGGCTTCTCGGTCAGCCACAGGCGGTGTCCGTTCACTTCGGCGGCGGGCTTGTCCCAGACGCCGACGACAGCGTCGGCCAGGTCCTTGACGTCCGTGAAGCCCGCGAACTTCGCGTTGGGTCGCTCGGCGCGCATCGCGTCGTGCACCAACGCCTTCACCACCAGGATCGCAGCCGCGGAGGTCGGGCCCTCGGCGCCCCCGGCCTTGCGGAAGGCGTCGGCGAGCGCGAGCGTCCAGGCCTCGGCGGCGGCCTTGGCGGCGGCGTACGAGGCGTTGCCCGCGGTCGGCTTCGAGGCGCCGGCGGCGCTGATCAGCAGGTACCGCCCGCGGTCGCTGCGCTGGAGAGCCTCGTAGAAGGCCAGCGAGGTGTGCTGGACCGTGCGGATGAGCAGCAGCTCAAGGAAGTCCCAGTCGTCGAGGCTCGTCTTGACGAAGGTCTCGCTGCCGCGCCAGCCGCCGACCAGGTGGACCAAGCCGTCGATACGGCCGAAGTCCTTCTCGATGTGGTCGGCCCAGTCACGGGCGGACTGCAGATCGAGCAGGTCGACGGGTTCGCCGGTGACGGTCGCGCCGCCGGACGCGTAACGGGCCGCGTCCACGGCCTCCGCCAGCCGCTCGGGATCGTTGTCCGCGCCGACGACGGTCGCGCCGGCCTCGGCCAGCCGCAGCAGCGCCGCCCGGCCGGCGGGTCCGCCCGCGCCGGCCACCGCGATCACCGCACCGCTGAGAGCTCCGTTCCCCGCCATGTTCTTCGCCTCCTGCTGAGCAGTGTTCTCGGTCTCGCGCAACAAGCCGTCGCTCACGCGGCGACCCGCTCGGCGCTCTCCGCGGTGATGCCCTTGGTGGAGGCGATCACGTTCTTCAGCTTCTTGGAGAGGGCCTCATAGAACATGCTCAGCGGAAACTCGTCCGGAAGCACGTCATCGACGAGCTTGCGCGGCGGCTGGGTCAGGTCCAGGGCGTCCGGACCCTTGGCCCAGCGCGAGCCCGGGTGCGGGGAGAGGTAGGTGGAGACGAGCTCGTAGCCGGCGAACCAGTGCACGAGCTTCGGGCGGTCGATGCCGTCGCGGTAGAGCTTCTCGATGTCGGCGCACAGCTGGTTGGTGACCTGCGGGGCGCGGTCCCAGTCGATGTGCAGCTTGTTGTCGGTCCAGCGGACGACGTCGTGCTTGTGCAGGTAGGCGAAGAGCAGCTGGCCGCCGAGGCCGTCGTAGTTGCGCACGCGCTCGCCGGTGACCGGGAAGCGGAACATCCGGTCGAAAAGGACCGCGTACTGCACGTCACGGGCCTGCGGGACGCCGTCGGCCTGGAGCTTCACGGCCTCCTTGAAGGCGGTGAGGTCGCAGCGCAGCTCCTCCAGGCCGTACATCCAGAACGGCTGGCGCTGCTTGATCATGAA
>JABFVM010000529.1 GCA_013362785.1 Streptomyces sp.
CCGTCCAGCCCGGTGGCTGCTCGGGTCTGCGCTACCAGCTCTTCTTCGACGAGCGTTCCCTCGACGGCGACGTCGTCAAGGACTTCGACGGGGTCAAGGTCGTCACCGACCGCATGAGCGCCCCGTACCTGGGCGGCGCCTCCATCGACTTCGTGGACACGATCGAGAAGCAGGGCTTCACGATCGACAACCCGAACGCGACGGGCTCCTGCGCCTGCGGCGACTCCTTCAGCTGAGTCCCGCCCCGTTCGGCCGAGCCCGGCCGAAGGCGTGAACGCGAAAAGGCGGCGGCCCCCTCCGACGGGGCCGCCGCCTTTTCGCTGTCCGTAGGCCTTTCGGAGCCTCTCCGGCTCCTACTGGGCCCCGGACGTCTCGGGCGCCTCCGGGAGCCGCGCCCCGGGCTTCTCCAGCGGGATCTTCTGACCGTCCGTGGCCACGACCTTGCGGTCGCCGAGCGGCTCGTCGAGCTGCACGGTCTTGTGGAACACCTTGGCGATCAGGATGCAGACCTTCTCCGGCTGCGAGGTCTCGGTCACGCGCACCGTCACCTCGTCATCGCTCTCGTTCGCCGTCACCTTGTAGTCGGCGCACACACCGCCCGTGAAGGCGACGGTCAGCTCCGAACCGTCGGCCGTGTAGCCGTCCACCGTCACATTGCGGGTGACCGGAGCCGACGTCGGCTCGTCCTTCGGCTCGGTCGGCCGCGGGCTCGGCTGCCCGGTCGGCTCCTCGGACGGCGTGGCCGAGACCAGGTACTTCGGGTCGACCGCCGGATACGTGACCGTGAAGCCGTCCTGCGCGCCCGGCGCCTTCACCTGGAACAGCCACGACGGCACCAGCGCCTGCCGCGCGTCCACATAGTGCGAGGCCAGCCCGAACACCGCCTTCTCGACGGTCACGGTGTCCTTCTTCGGCGCCGCGCCCGACGACCCCTCCTGACCGCAGGGCGCCTCAAGACGGTCCTTCAGCGGTACGGGGCTGGCGCAGCCGCCGATGCCCATGCGGTGGTCGGTCGCCGGCGCCGCGTTCATCAGCTTCAGCGTCTTCTCGGCGTCCAGCACGGGGTACGTGTCCCCCTTCGCCGGCGCCTTCAACTGGCCGCTTCCGCCGACCACTTCACCCTGGGCGCTCACGGTCACCCCGGTCGTCCAGCCGTAGGTGGGCAGCCCGCCGACCACGGGATCGGCGTTCACCACCCGCTGACCGCCCATGACCTGGCTCGCGTCGAGCTTCGCGTCGTCCTGACCCGCCGCCTTCAGAATCGGGGCGGCGGCCTTCTTCGCGGCCTCCTCGCCGACCGGGTCACCGGCCCGCTCGGCCGAGTCCTTCTGGCACACCGTGGTGCTCTGGCAGTTGTCCGTGCCCGGCGCGTACCGGTAATACGTCCAGGTCCCCGGCGCCTGCTTGTTCACCTGCAGACTGGGCCCGGCCCCGTCCTTCGCCCCGACCCGCCAGGTCTGCCCCTGTGCCACCGGCGCCCCGTCCACCCCGAGCGCCTTCGCCAGCCGGGCCACCTCATCGGCGCCGACCTCGCCCGCGGCCCGGTACACCGGCGCCGAGCCGGGCCCGTCCGCGAGCTCTCCGTCGGCCTTGTAGGTGACGCCGTACGGGTTCGGCTCCCCGGGCGCGATCCCGCCGGTGCCGCCCCCGGAGTCACTCCCGGTGAATCCGTCGAGGTGAAGCGGCGGCGGAGTCTCACCGCCGGGCGCCGCCGAGGTCGTACCACCGTCCGACCCACCGGACGCATTCGCCGCGAGGTAGGCCCCGCCGCCCCCGACGAGCAGTACGGCGGCGGCGACGGAGGCGATGATCGCGGGGGAGCGGTGACGGGGTGAGCCGTCGGCGGGGGCATCGGCGTCACCGGCCGGTTCGCCGCCGACGGCGACGGACTCGCCCTCCTCGCTGACACCGGAAGCCTCGGCGCCGCCGGAAGCGCCGGTGTCACCGGAGGCCTCGGTGTCGGCGGCGCCCTTCTCCTCCGGAGCGCCCTGCTCCTCCTGAACGCCCTGCTCCTCGTCGGAGCCCTCGGCGCCCGGGTCGTCGTTCTCGGGTCGCTCGGTGTTCACCGCATCGCTCCTTCGGCTGCGCACATGTCCCATGACCCTGACCGGACCCTGTCAAAAAGGACGGCCCACGGGGTCGTATCCCGCATCCCCTTTACGGGGGACAGCGATGGGACGCAGCGGGGGAGCGCACGGTTCCCTGAACGGCGCGAATTCGGCCTCCGTATCAGTCGCCGTAGTCCGACATCGCCTCCAGCAGCCGCGCCGACCTCGGCGGCACGGTCACCCCGTGGATGCGTGAGGGGGAGACCGGAAGGGAAAGGACGCGGTCAGGGACGGTCCAGTGGGGAGCCATCCGCGCGCAGTCACCGAGCAGCGACGCCAGGTCGACCTCCAGGTCGGCCGGAACGGGGGCGTGGACCTCGATTTTCGTCATAGCGGCACCGTATGCACGCCGGAGCCCGCGAAGAAAGATCTACTATCAGGTATTTTTGGCTGCTTCAGAGTCCCGGTCACGCACGGTAGCGTGGAATGTCAATTCAACCTCCCCGCAGGAGACTCCAGCCGTGCGCATCGCAGTCACCGGCTCCATCGCCACCGACCACCTCATGACCTTCCCCGGCCGTTTCGCCGACCAGTTCGTCGCGGACCAGCTGCACACGGTCTCGCTCTCGTTCCTGGTCGACAACCTGGACGTACGCCGGGGCGGCGTAGGCGCGAACATCGCCTTCGGCATGGGCCAGCTGGGCACGAACCCGATCCTGGTCGGCGCCGCGGGCTCCGACTTCGACGACTACCGGGCCTGGCTCGACCGGCACGGCGTCGACACCGGCTCGGTCCGTATCTCCGAGACCCTGCACACCGCCCGCTTCGTCTGCACCACCGACGCCGACCACAACCAGATCGGCTCCTTCTACACGGGTGCGATGAGCGAGGCCCGGCTGATCGAGCTGAAGACCGTCGCGGACCGCGTCGGCGGCCTCGACCTGGTCCTCATCGGCGCCGACGACCCGGAGGGCATGCTCCGGCACACCGAGGAGTGCCGCTCGCGGCAGATCCCCTTCGCCGCCGACTTCTCCCAGCAGATCGCCCGTATGAACGGCGACGAGATCCGGATACTGCTGGAGGGCGCGACGTACCTCTTCTCCAACGAGTACGAGAAGGGCCTCATCGAGTCCAAGACCGGCTGGAGCGACGAGGAGATCCTGTCCAAGGTCGGCCACCGCGTCACGACCCTCGGCTCGCGCGGCGTACGCATCGAGCAGGCCGGCCAGGACCCGATCGAGGTCGGCTGCGCCGAGGAGGAGCGCAAGGCCGACCCCACGGGTGTCGGCGACGCCTTCCGCGCGGGGTTCCTGTCGGGACTGGCATGGGGTGTCTCGCTGGAGCGGGCCGCGCAGGTCGGCTGCATGCTGGCGACGCTCGTCATCGAGACGGTGGGTACGCAGGAGTACCAGCTGCGTCGGGTGCACTTCATGGAGCGGTTCATGAAGGCGTACGGGGACGCTGCCGCTGAGGAGGTTCGCAAGCACCTCGGCTGAGGCCGGGTGCGTGCGACTGTGCGTCTGCCTCGGTAGGCGCGTTGTCGGGTGCGGGTGCGTGGGGGCTGGTCGCGCACCCGCGGCGGTAGCCGCACATCGATACAGCCCCGCGCCCCTGATCAGCGCTGCTTCGCAGCGTCTGATCAGGCGAGTCGGCGCACCGTGTACGCCGCCCCCCGCTCCGCCGGCTCCTCGCCCACGTACTCCTGCCCCCTCATCTCGCACCACGCCGGGATGTCCAGGCGGGCCGCCTCGTCGTCGGACAGGACCCTCACCAGCCCGCCCACCGGCACGTCCCCGAAGACCTTCGCCAGCTCGATGACGGGGATCGGGCAGCGCTTGCCGAGGGAGTCCACGACCAGGACGTCCTCGTCCTGCACGACCTTCTCCGCCACCGGCGCTCCCAGCTTCTCCCGCACCCCGGCGACCGCCCCCGGCAGCACCTCCAGGAACCGTTCGACCTCCTCCGCGGCCGTCCCGAACGGCAGGGACACCCGTACGTTCCCCTCGCTCAGCACACCCATCGCCTTCAGCACATGGCTGGGCGTCAGCGTGCTGCTCGTGCACGACGAACCGGACGAGACCGAGAAGCCGGCCCGGTCCAGCTCGTGCAGCAGTGTCTCCCCGTCGACATAGAGACAGGAGAAGGTGACGATGCCGGGCAGCCGCCGCTCCGGATCGCCGACCACCTCCACGTCCGGCACCAGCCCCGGCACCCGCGCCCGGATCCGTTCCGTCAGCTCCCGCAGCCGTACCGCCTCTTGGGCCGCCTCCGCCCGGACGGCCCGCAGCGAGGCCGCCGCGGCGACGATCGCCGGGATGTTCTCGAACCCGGCCGCCCGCCCCGACTCCCGCTCGTCCACGGGCCCTTGCGCGGCGAACCGCACCCCTTTCCGTACGACCAGCAGCCCGACCCCCGACGGACCGCCCCACTTGTGGGCACTCCCGGTCAACACCGACCAGTCGCCCTCGACCCGCCCCCACCCCAGCGACTGCGCCGCATCCACCAGCAACGGCACCCCGGCCGCCCGGCACACGGCGGCGACCTCGGCCACCGGCTGCTCGGTCCCCACCTCGTGGTTGGCCGACTGAAGACAGGCCAGCGCGGTGTCGGGCCGCAGCGCCTCCGCATACGCCCGCACGCTCACCGCCCCCGCACGGTCCACCGCGACCTGTGTGACCGCCCCGCCCGAAGCCTCGTGCGCGTCAGCCGCATGGAGCACGGAGGAGTGTTCGACGCCGGACACGATCAGGTGGCGCCCGATCCGCCGCCGCCCCGCCAACACTCCGGCGATGCCGGTGTGGACGGCCCGAGTACCGGACGGCGTAAAGGCCAGCTCGTCCGGCCGACACCCCACGGCCTCCGCGGCAGCCTCCCGAGCCGCATCCAGCAACAACCGCGCCCGCCGACCCTCCCGATAGAGACGTGCAGGATCGGCCCACCCTTCATCAAGGGAGGCCTGCAGAGCCTGCCGGGCAACAGGGTGAAGAGGAGCACTGGAAGCAGCATCGAAGTAGCCCACACAGCAACGCTAAACGCCCAGCCACTGCAACGCCGCAAAAGGGGCGCGGGGTAGTGACATCAGCGGCTCCGCCGCGGGGCGCGACCAGCCACGGACAACCCGCAGCCGCCAATCAAGCGAACCCCCCACTCCACTAGGCCCCCCTCCTCGCGAACCCTCGAAGAGCGTCGGCTAGGGTTTGGTCCGCATAAACATCCAAACCCCTGCCCGTCGCAGGGCGGCGACCGACCAGCGAGAAGGCAGGCCGCAGCCATACCGCGCGGGCGAGACTCTCGGGAAGGCGCTACGTGAGTCCCAACGGCTCCGACCGCTCGCCGCGGCGCCCGATGCGGCGGAAGCTGCTGCAGGCAATGACCGCGGGCCTGGTCCTGGCGACAGCCACCGGTTGCTCGTACAACTGGGAAGACTTCCCCCGCCTTGGTATGCCCACCCCGACCACGGAAGAGGCTCCGCGGATCCTCTCCCTGTGGCAGGGATCGTGGGCGGCCGCGCTCGCCACGGGCGTGCTGGTCTGGGGCCTGATCCTGTGGAGCACCATCTTCCACCGGCGCAGCCGCACCAAGGTCGAGGTTCCTCCGCAGACCCGGTACAACATGCCGATCGAGGCGCTGTACACGGTGGTTCCGCTCATCATCGTCTCGGTGCTCTTCTACTTCACGGCCCGGGACGAGACGAAGCTGCTCAGCCTCAAGGACAAGCCCGACCTGACGGTCAACGTCGTGGGCTACCAGTGGAGCTGGGCCTTCAACTACGTCCAGCCCGTCGAAGGTTCCAGCGGCAACGCGAAGACCGACAAGAACCTGGCCGCCATTCCGGACCGGTTCAAGGAGGACTTCCCGGCGAACGCGGGCGGTGTCTACGACGCCGGCACCCCGGGCACCCGGAACCCGCAGACCGGCAACCCGGGCCCGACCCTGTGGCTGCCGAAGGGCAAGACGGTCCGCTTCGTCCTCACCTCGCGTGACGTCATCCACTCCTTCTGGGTGGTGCCGTTCCTGATGAAGCAGGACGTCATCCCGGGCCACACCAACGCCTTCGAGGTGACCCCCAACCGTGAGGGCACCTTCCTGGGCAAGTGCGCCGAGCTGTGCGGCGTCGACCACTCCCGGATGCTGTTCAACGTGAAGGTCGTCTCCCCCGAGCGCTACGAGCAGCACCTCAAGGACCTCGCCAAGAAGGGGCAGACCGGTTACGTTCCCGCCGGCATCGCGCAGACGAGCCACGAGAAGAACCGGGAGACGAACAACCTGTGAGCATCCTCAACGAACCCCAGGGTGCCGCCGCAGCTGAGGACTCGTACGAGAACGAGCTGCCGGTCAGGCGCAGGCAACCCGGCAACGTCGTGATCAAGTGGCTCACCACCACCGACCACAAGACGATCGGGACGCTGTATCTCGTCACGTCGTTCGCGTTCTTCGTGATCGGCGGCGTGATGGCGCTGCTCATGCGTGCCGAGCTGGCCCGTCCGGGCCTGCAGATCATGTCGAACGAGCAGTTCAACCAGGCGTTCACGATGCACGGCACGATCATGCTGCTGATGTTCGCGACGCCGCTGTTCGCCGGCTTCGCGAACTGGATCATGCCGCTGCAGATCGGCGCGCCGGACGTGGCCTTCCCCCGGCTGAACATGTTCGCCTACTGGCTGTACCTGTTCGGCTCGCTCATCGCGGTCGGCGGTTTCCTCACGCCGAGCGGCGCGGCCGACTTCGGCTGGTTCGCCTACTCCCCGCTGTCGGACGCGGTCCGCAGCCCGGGCATCGGCGCCGACCTGTGGATCATGGGCCTGGCCTTCTCCGGCTTCGGCACCATCCTCGGCTCGGTCAACTTCATCACCACGATCATCTGCATGCGTGCGCCGGGCATGACCATGTTCCGCATGCCGATCTTCGTGTGGAACGTGCTGCTGACCGCGGTCCTGGTCCTGCTGGCCTTCCCCGTCCTCGCGGCGGCGCTGTTCGCGCTGGAGGCGGACCGCAAGTTCGGTGCGCATGTCTTCGATGCCTCGAACGGCGGAGCGTTGCTATGGCAACACCTCTTCTGGTTCTTCGGCCATCCAGAGGTGTACATCATCGCGTTGCCGTTCTTCGGAATCATTTCCGAGGTCATCCCGGTCTTCTCCCGCAAGCCGATGTTCGGCTACATGGGTCTGATCGCGGCGACCATCGCCATCGCGGGTCTGTCCGTGACGGTGTGGGCGCACCACATGTACGTCACCGGCGGTGTGCTGCTGCCGTTCTTCGCCTTCATGACGTTCCTCATCGCCGTACCGACGGGCGTGAAGTTCTTCAACTGGATCGGCACCATGTGGAAGGGCTCACTGTCCTTCGAGACACCGATGCTGTGGGCGACCGGCTTCCTCATCACCTTCACCTTCGGTGGTCTGACCGGCGTCATCCTGGCCTCGCCGCCGATGGACTTCCACGTGTCCGACTCGTACTTCGTGGTGGCGCACTTCCACTACGTCGTCTTCGGCACCGTCGTGTTCGCGATGTTCTCCGGCTTCCACTTCTGGTGGCCGAAGTTCACCGGCAAGATGCTCGACGAGCGCCTCGGCAAGATCACGTTCTGGACGCTGTTCATCGGCTTCCACGGCACCTTCCTCGTCCAGCACTGGCTGGGCGCCGAGGGCATGCCGCGTCGTTACGCGGACTACCTCGCGGCCGACGGCTTCACCGCCCTGAACACGATCTCCACGATCAGCTCGTTCGTGCTCGGCGCGTCGCTGCTGCCCTTCTTCTACAACGTGTGGAAGACGGCCAAGTACGGCAAGCCGGTCGGCGTCGACGACCCGTGGGGCTACGGCCGCTCCCTGGAGTGGGCTACGTCCTGCCCGCCGCCGCGCCACAACTTCCTCACCCTGCCGCGGATCCGTTCCGAATCCCCGGCGTTCGACCTGCATCACCCTGAGATCGCCGCTCTCGACCAGCTTGAGAACGCCCCTCACGGTGAGAAGGCCCTGGCTGGTGGCAAGGAGGCCGGCAAGTGAAGACCCAAGGCACGATGTTCGCCTGGCTGAGCGTCTTCGTTCTCGGCATGGCGATCGTCTACGGCGTCTGGTCCAAGGAGCCGGCCGGCACCACGGCCCTCTTCCTGGCCTTCGGCCTGTGCATCATGATCGGCTTCTACCTGGGCTTCACCGCCCGGCGGGTCGACGCGGGCGCGCAGGACAACAAGGAGGCGGACGTCGCGGACGACGCCGGCGAGGTCGGGTTCTTCAGCCCGCACAGCTGGCAGCCGCTCTCCCTCGGGATCGGCGGCGCGCTCGCCTTCCTGGGGATCGCGGTCGGCTGGTGGCTGCTGTACTTCTCGGCTCCGCTGATCCTCATCGGTCTCTGGGGCTGGGTCTTCGAGTACTACCGCGGTGAGAACCGCACCCAGTAACACGAAGCGAGCCCACAGGAGCCCGGACATTCCGTCAGGAGTGTCCGGGCTCCCGCTTTTGCAGCAATCGACGTCACCCGTACGAGTCACCCGGCGCGCCGCCACCCATCCGGCTTCCTAGCGTGAGGCCATGAGCAAAACACCGTCCACGAGCACCGTCATAGGCTGCACCCTCCTGCTGGTCGCGCTCGGCGCGAGCGCCGCCGGATGCAGCAGCGACGGCAACCCGCTGTCCGCCGAGCCCTACGACGCGGCCGACCAGATCGCCTTCAACGGCCCCTCGGGGGGCGGCAGGAAAGCCGACCCCGACAAGCCCCTGGAGGTCACCACGGAGGACTCGGACGGCCGTATCACGGACGTCACCGCCAGGGACGCCGCAGGACGCTACGTCGCGGGCGAACTCTCCGCCGACGGCACCCGCTGGCACAGCACCTCCCCGCTCGCCGCCCACGCCCGCTACACGGTGCGGGTGAGCACGGAGGACGAGGACGGCGCCCCCGGCCGGAAGGTCCTCGCCTTCGTCACCAGCAGGCCGACCACCAAGAAGCATCTGACGGTGGAGTTCGGCCCCAAGGCGGGCAAGTACGGCGTGGGCCAGCCCATCACGGCCAAGCTGAACCAGGCCGTCAAGGACCGCAAGCAGCGCGCCATAGTCGAGCGGGCCCTGAAGGTCGACTCCACGCCCGCCGTGGAGGGCACCTGGCACTGGGTGGACGACAAGGAACTCCACTACCGCCCCAAGGAGTACTGGCCC
>JABFVM010000152.1 GCA_013362785.1 Streptomyces sp.
CAGCAGGACCGCGCATGCCTGGCCGTCGGGGCCGCACACCAGGTTCATGCAGTGCCACATGCCGTAGGTGAAGTAGACGTAGATGTGTCCGGGCGGACCGAACATCACGTCATTGCGGGGTGTACGCCCACGGTAGGCGTGGGAGCCGGGGTCGTTCGGGCCGTCGTAGGCCTCGACCTCTGTGAGACGCAAGGTGATCGGACCGTCCGGGGTGGTGCGTACGAGGAGGCGGCCCAGGAGGTCGGGGGCGACGTCCAGGACGGGGCGGTCGAAGAAGTCCCGGGGCAGGGGCGTACGGTCGGGGGTCGCGATCATGCCGTCCGAGGGTAGTGCAGACAGGTGGTCGCGACGGGGTGGTCAGGGGGCGTGCGGCTTGCCAGGGTGAGAGCGCGGAACCGGCCACGGCCGGATCGCGTTTGTAGGGATCAGGGATCCACTCTGAGAAGAGGAGAGTCATGGCGTTCAAGAAGCTGCTCGCGAGCCTGGGGGCCGGCGGTGCTTCGGTCGAGACGGTGCTGACCGAGGTCAACGTCGTTCCGGGCGGTGTCGTCCAGGGCGAGGTGCGGATTCAGGGCGGGTCCGTCAGCCAGAACATCGAGGGCCTGTCCGTGGGGCTTCAGGCGCGTGTCGAGGTCGAGAGCCAGGACTCGGAGTACAAGCAGGACATCGAGTTCACG
Source organism: Streptomyces sp. (assembly GCA_013362785.1). Classification (GTDB taxonomy): domain Bacteria; phylum Actinomycetota; class Actinomycetes; order Streptomycetales; family Streptomycetaceae; genus Streptomyces. The sequence goes on from JABFVM010000152.1 coordinate 678, forward strand.
AAGATGCAGCTCGGTGGTGCCTTCGAGCTGCAGCCGGGTGCGGTGCACGCGGTGCCGTTCGGGCTGGAGATTCCGTGGGAGACGCCGGTCACCACGATCGACGGTCAGACGCTGCGTGGCATGAACATCGGTGTGAGCACGGAGCTGGCGATCGCGCGGGCCGTGGACTCCACCGACCTGGACCCGATCAACGTGCACCCGCTGCCCGCGCAGAAGGCGATCCTCGACGCCTTCATCCAGCTGGGCTTCCGGTTCAAGAACGCGGACATGGAGCGCGGTCACATCCGCGGTACCCGGCAGAAGCTGCCGTTCTACCAGGAGATCGAGTTCTTCCCGCCGCAGCAGTACCGCGGGATCAACCAGGTCGAGCTGAGCTTCGTCGCGGACGAGCACACGATGGACGTCGTCCTGGAGATGGACAAGAAGCCGGGGCTGTTCAGTGAGGGCAGTGACACCTTCCGGTCGTTCCAGGTGGGTCTGAACGACTTCCAGGGGACCGACTGGGCGGCGTACCTCAACCAGTGGCTGTCCGAGGTCGGCAGCAAGCGCAACTGGTTCTAGGCTCGGAACTGCTGATTCCACTGTTTCGTCAGGAGGTATCGAAGTGACCGAGCTCAAGAGGCGGCCGCTGCCGCACGACTTCCATCCGCCCGTGCCGTCCTTCACGGTCACGAGTGAGGACGTCGAGCAGGGCGGGACCCTCAAGGACGCTCAGGTCCACGCGGCCGGCAACACCTCGCCGCAGCTGCGCTGGGAGGGCTTCCCGGCCGAGACCAAGAGCTTCGCCGTGACCTGCTACGACCCGGACGCCCCTACGGGGAGCGGGTTCTGGCACTGGGTCGTCTTCGACATCCCGGTCTCGGTGACCGAGCTGCCGGCGGGGGCGGGCAGCGGCAAGTTCGAGGGGCTGCCGGAGGGTGCCGTACAGGCTCGTAACGACTACGGGTCGAAGGACTTCGGTGGCGCCGCGCCGCCGCCCGGGGACGGGCCGCACCGCTATGTGTTCACGGTGTACGCCGTGAATCAGGAGAAGCTCGGTCCGGACTCGGACGCCAGCCCGGCCGTCGTCGGGTTCAATCTGCGGTTCAAGGCGATCGCGCGTGCGCATGTGATCGGTGAGTACGAGGTGCCCGCCGAAGCCTGACGTTCATGGAACGTTTGCCCGCCCCAGGTCATGGAAGTGATCGGGGGCGGGCATTTTTTATTTCGTTGTCCATCTCGGCGTGCCCGGCCAGAGTTGATCCCAGCCCGCCAGGGGGTGGGCAGGTGCGCACGGGAGGTGGGCTGCAATGCGGGACACGCTGGTACTGAACGCGAGCTTCGAGCCGCTGTCGACGGTGACGTTGAATCGAGCCGTCGTTCTGGTGCTTCAGGACAAGGCCGTCGTCGAGCAGGCCCACCCCGAACTGCGTATGCGTGGGGCCGAGGTGGACATACCGGCGCCCCGGGTGATCAGGCTGTGCAGGTACGTACGGGTGCCGTTCCGAAGACAAGCGCCGTGGTCGAGGCGGGGTGTTCTGGTGCGGGACCGGCACCGGTGCGCGTACTGCGGGCGCAGGGCCACGACGGTGGACCATGTGGTGCCGAAGTCGCGGGGTGGGCAGGACACGTGGCTGAATACGGTCGCCTCGTGTGCGGAGGACAATCATCGGAAGGCCGACCGGACGCCTGAGCAGGCGGGTATGCCGTTGCTTCGGGAGCCGTTCGAGCCGACGCCGGCCGATGCGATGTTGCTGACGCTGGGGGCCGACGAGTTTGCTGCGCTGCCGGATTGGTTGGCACTGGACGCGGCCTGACCAATCGCCGTAGGGCTTTGGGTGCTTCGTTGGCTGCAGGTTGTACGTGGCTTGTCGCGCAGTTCCCCGCGCCCCTGAGGGAGTTGGGGCCCGCCTTCGTTTGAAGGTGGGCCCCTTTGTCGTACCGCAGAAACCCTGTCAGTCGATCGACGGCTTCTCTCGGCGTTCCGATCCCGAACCGCCGTTGCCTGAACCGCCGCCCAGGCCGCCCAGGTTGCCCATGGCGCCGGAGAGGCCCTTCAGGGCGTCGCCGATTTCGCTGGGGACGATCCAGAGCTTGTTGGCGTCGCCTTCGGCGATCTTCGGGAGCATCTGGAGGTACTGGTAGGAGAGGAGCTTCTGGTCCGGGTCGCCGGCGTGGATGGCCTCGAAGACGGTGCGGACGGCCTGCGCCTCGCCTTCCGCGCGCAGGGCGGCGGCCTTGGCCTCACCTTCGGCGCGGAGGATCTGGGACTGCTTCTCACCTTCGGCGGTGAGGATGGCGGCCTGGCGCGTACCTTCGGCGGTGAGGATCGCGGCGCGCTTGTCACGGTCGGCGCGCATCTGCTTCTCCATCGAGTCCTGGATGGAGGTGGGCGGTTCGATCGCCTTGAGCTCGACGCGGTTGACGCGGATGCCCCACTTGCCCGTCGCCTCGTCGAGGACGCCGCGCAGGGCCGCGTTGATCTCCTCGCGGGAGGTCAGGGTGCGTTCGAGGTCCATGCCGCCGATGATGTTGCGGAGCGTGGTGACCGTGAGCTGCTCGATCGCCTGGATGTAGCTGGCGACTTCGTAGGTGGCGGCGCGGGCGTCGGTCACCTGGTAGTAGATGACCGTGTCGATGTTCACGACCAGGTTGTCCTGGGTGATCACCGGCTGCGGCGGGAACGGCACGACCTGTTCACGCAGGTCGATGCGGTTGCGGATGGTGTCGATGAACGGGACCACGATGTTGAGGCCCGCGTTGAGTGTCCGCGTGTAGCGACCGAAGCGCTCGACGATGGCCGCGCTCGCCTGCGGGATGACCTGGATCGTCTTGATCAGGGCGATGAAGACCAACACCACCAGAATGATCAGGACGATGATGACCGGTTCCATCGTCGTTCCCCGTACCCCTTCTCCGCTGCGGCAACTTCGGCAGATCTTATGTTTGTTGAAGATCTTGCTGGTCGAGTCTGACAGACCGTCGCGTACCCCGTGGCACGTTCGCGCCAGTTACGTCGTGCGAGGTCACGGTGGCGAGGTCACATGACGATGGCCGTGGCCCCCTCGATGTCCACGACGTCCACTTCCTGGCCCACTTCGTAGGCGCGTTCGGTGTCGAGGGCGCGGGCCGACCAGACCTCTCCGGCGAGCTTGATCCGGCCGCCGGAGGCATCGACGCGCTCCAGTACGACGGCCTGCTTCCCCTTCAACGCATCGATGCCGGTGGCGAGTTGGGGCCGTTGTGCCCGATGCCGGTTCGCGATGGGGCGTACGACGGCGATGAGTGCGGTCGAGATGACGACGAAGGCCACGACCTGGATGACGGCGTCACCGCCGAAGATGCCGGCGACCACGGCGGCCGCGACGGCACCGACCGCCAGCATGCCGAGTTCGGGCATCGCGGTGACCACGAGCCCGATGCCGAGCGCTGCCGCGCCGATCAACCACCAAACCCACGCGTCGATTTCCACCTGGTCATGGTATGACCGCGAGCCCTGTCGCCGACAGGGCGCCGATCAGTTTGAAGGCCGTTCTTACCGGTGCTTCGCGGGGTGAAGGGCAGGGTCAGGAGAGAGGGAGGCCCTGTGCGGTCCAGCGCTCGCCGACCTGCTCGACGACGAGGGGGAGGCCGAAGCAGAGGGAGAGGTTGCGGGAGGTGAGTTCGAGCTCCATGGGACCGGCGGCGAGGACCTTGCCCTGACGGATCATCAGGACGTGGGTGAAGCCCGGGGGGATCTCCTCGACGTGGTGGGTGACCATGAGCATCGAGGGGGCGATCGGGTCGCGGGCGAGGCGGCCGAGACGGCGTACGAGGTCCTCGCGGCCGCCGAGGTCGAGGCCGGCGGCGGGCTCGTCGAGGAGGAGCAGCTCGGGGTCGGCCATCAGGGCGCGGGAGATCAGGGTGCGCTTGCGCTCGCCCTCGGAGAGGGTGCCGAACTTCCGGTCCAGGTAGTCGCTCATGCCTAGGCGGTCGAGGAAGGCGCGGGCGCGCTGCTCGTCGATCTCCTCGTAGTCCTCGTTCCAGGTGGCCGTCATGCCGTAGGCGGCGGTCAGCACGGTCTGCAGGACCGTCTGGCGCTTGGGCAGCTTCTCGGTCATGGCGATACCGGCCACGCCGATGCGCGGGCGCAGCTCGAAGACGTCGGTGCCGGGCTTGCCGAGGGTCTCGCCGAGGATGGTGGCGGTACCAGTGGTCGGGTAGAGGTAGCTGGAGGCGACGTTCAGGAGGGTGGTCTTGCCGGCTCCGTTCGGGCCGAGGATGACCCAGCGCTCGCCCTCCTTGACCGACCAGGAGACCTGGTCCACCAGAGCCCGGCCCTCACGGACCACGGATACGTCCTGAAGCTCCAGAACATCGCTCATGAGCGCGTTGTCTCCCCTTGCAGTGTGACCGGTGTCGCAGTGTGACCGGTATCGGCGTCTCGCGGCTAGGCGTCTCGGTGGTCGCGTGCGCCGGTGGGCGCAGCCCTCAACGAAATCTACGCCACCGGTCCACCGCTTCATTCCATCGGTCCTGTCCTTAGGGTGGGGGCATGCTCTCGGAACCACGTTCAGGACGCCTTGCCGCTTGGGGAAATGCCCTTTTGGCCGGACTTGTCTCGCCGGATGACGCTGTGCACGAGATCGTCGGGGACGACGCTGTGCACCGTGTGGAGGGGCTGCCCGGTGAGTCGGCGCCCGTCGGGCTCACGCTGGCGCTGGGGCGGATGCGGGCGCTGGGGGCGACGGGACTGCGGATCGCGCTGCCCGCGCCCGGGCATCCGCTGGGGTTGAGCGGGCCTCCGGAGTTCAACGCGCGGGCGATGGAGGCCGAGGAGGCGGTGGTCTGTCACGGCGCCGCGTTCGGGCTGGTGCCGGAGGTGTACGAGGCCGGGCCCGACGGTGATGTGCATGTCGAGGTCGTCTGGCATGTGCTGTCGGTGCGGGAGGCACCGCCCGCGGATGTGCCGTCGCTGGGTGAGGCCGAGCGGGAGCTGGCGGAGGCGCTGCGGGACGCGACCGCGGTGTTGTCGCGGCTCGATGTCGCCGGGTCTGGGCCGGTGGCGGAGGCGGCGATCGATGCGTATCGGGCGCGGGCCGAGCGGGGGCGGGAGGTGCTGGCGCCGGGGTATCCGCCTCGGGCGGTGCGGGTGCTGGAGCTGGCGCAGCGGGTGGGGCTGCTGATGTCGCTGGCGGATGAGAACGGGCACGGGGGTGCGGTGAGCTCCGCGGAGATGGGGGCGCGGGCGGAGGCGTTGCGGCCGGTGGAGCGGGTGGCTAGGCGGGCGCAGGTCGCTGCGTACAACTCCGTTGTGGAGGAGCGGGAGCGGGGGGTTCGGTGAGCGTCGGTTCTCAGTCGCCGGCGTTGCAGTGAGCGTGCCTGGGGGCTCTGCCCCCAGACCCCCGTGTCGGCCCTGAACGGGCCTCGTCCTCAAACGCCGGACGGGCTGGGATTGCCTGGACCGGCGCTGAGGAGGCCTGTGACCTGCATCAAACGCAGACCGGCCTCCCGGGGTAGCCGGGAGGCCGGAGGTCACTGCCTGGTTTGGGGGGTCGTCACTCGTTGACGGCCAGGTTGCCGAAGGCGTCGTTCATGACGCCGACGACGTTCACGGTGTTGCCCGAGTCGTTGAGCGCGACGCGGACCGGGGCCTGGATGACGTTGCCCGCGACAACGCCCGGGGAGCCCACGGCCTCGCCGTTGGCCTGCCCGCCGTCAGTGGCGGAGGCCATTCCGGCGCCGGCGACCAGCAGGCCACCCGCCACCATCGTCACGGCCGCTGCCTTCTTCAGGTTCTTCACTTCTGAGCCCTCCTTGCGACTACCGCGGCAGTCGCCGCAGCACGCACTGGAGAACGGTGGAGATCCACGAAGGATGCGCCATCTGGGGGACATTCCCACGACGGTATGAATCTCAGTCCGGAGCGGAACCCTCCGAATTGCCGAGCGTCATGTCCTGCGGAGAACGTTTCAGCCGGTCACGCCATGGCGTACGGCCCACAGCGCGGCCTGGGTGCGGTCCGCGAGGTCGAGCTTCATCAGGATGTTCGAGACGTGCGTCTTGACGGTCTTCTCCGACAGGACGAGGGCTCTGGCTATCTCACGGTTCGAGCGGCCGTCCGCGATCAGGCCGAGCACCTCGCGCTCCCGCTCGGTGAGCGAACCCCCTCTCCCCTGCCCGGAGTTGGCCTCCTCCTGGGACAGCAGGGCGCCCGCGACCTCGGGCTGGAGCAGGATGTGGCCGGCGTGGACCGAGCGGATGGCTCCGGCGAGGGCGTCCGGGTCCACGTCCTTGTAGACGTAACCGGCGGCGCCCGCGCGCAGGGCCGGGATCACCGTGCGCTGTTCGGTGAAGCTGGTGACGATCAGCACGCGCGCGGGGTTGGCCAGCTCGCGGAGCTTACGCAGGGCGTCGACGCCGTCCATGCCCGGCATCTTGACGTCCATCAGCACGACGTCCGGCTTCAGTTCCTCCGCGCGGGCCACTCCCTCGGCGCCGTCGGCCGCCTCGCCCACGACCTCGATGTCGTCCTGCACTTCGAGGAAGGTGCGCAGGCCTCGGCGGACCACCTGGTGGTCGTCGACGAGCAGCACCCTGATTGCGTCAGCCACCGGGGACCTCCATCTCGATCGTGGTGCCCTTGCCGGGCGCCGATTCCACGGTCAGCGAGCCGCCGACGCCGCTCGCGCGGTCCCGCATGGAGACCAGGCCGAGGTGGCGTCCGGCGCGGCGTATCGACTTCGGGTCGAAGCCGTTGCCGTCGTCCGTTACCCGGAGGACGGCTCCGCTGCCGCGCCGGTCCAGCGTCACGTCGACGTGTTCGGCGTCGGAGTGCCGCAGGGCGTTGTGCAGGGCCTCCTGGGCGACGCGCAGCACGGCCTCCTCCTGGGAGGCGGGCAGGGCCTTCACACCGCGGCCGGCGAAGGTCACGCGTGCGGTGTGGGCGCGGTCCAGGACCTGGATCTGGGTGCGCAGGGTGGCGACGAGGCCGTCCTCGTCGAGGGCGGCGGGGCGCAACTCGACGACCGCGGCGCGCAGTTCGTCGGCGGCCTCGGCGGCGAGCGCGGCCACCTGGTGCAGCTCGCCCTTGGCGCGGGACGGGTCGCGGTCGATCAGGGCGGTGGCGGCCTGGGCCGTCAGGCGCAGGGAGAACAGCTTCTGGCTGACCGCGTCGTGCAGTTCGTGGGCGAGGCGTGAGCGTTCCTCGGCGATCGTCAGTTCGCGGCTGCGCTCGTAGAGGCGGGCGTTGGTGAGGGCGATCGCGGCGTGCTGGGCGAGGATCCCCAACAGTTCCTCGTCCTCCTCCGTGAAGCCGCAGCTTCCCTCCGGCTTCGGGCAGTTCTTGTTCGCGAGGAACAGGGCGCCGATGACCTCGTCGCCGTCGCGGATCGGCAGGCCCAGGAAGTCCGACATGTCGGGGTGTGCCGACGGCCAGCCCTCGAAGCGGGGGTCCTTGCGGACGTCGGCGAGGCGCTCGACCTTGGCCTCCTGGAGCATCGCGGCGAGGATGCCGTGCTGGCGGGGCAGCGGGCCGATGGCCTTCCACTGCGCGTCGCTGACGCCGTCGACCACGAACTGGGCGAAGCCGCCGTGGTCGTCCGGCACACCGAGGGCGGCGTACTGCGCGTCGAGCAGTTCGCGGGCCGAGGCGACGATCGTCTTGAGGACGTCGCGCACCTCCAAATGCCTGCTCATGGCCAGCAACGCGGAGCTCACCGCGGCTAGGCCGGACCTGGGGCCTTGACTCATGCCCTCACCGTACCGGCGGGGTGTGACAGCCGGATCGGACCTGTGGCGGCAGTCGGCTGGGGCGGGGGACCTAGGCCCGTGGTCGCAGGTTCGGCGGTGTAGGGCGAAAGGCCCCCGGTGTGCGGCGTAGGTCGAAGGGACCCGCGGCTTTGCGGCCCGCGTCCGAGGCGGGGGCCGTGGCCCGGTTCCTACGTTGAGGGCATCGCCGATCGGAGGCGGTCTTGGACGAGGGGACGGTTGTCATGCCGGTAGCGATCATCACGGGGGCCTCCAAGGGGCTGGGGCGGGCGCTCGCCGAGGGGCTGGCCGCGCGGGGCTGGGATCTGGTGCTGGACGCCAGGACGGCGGAGGTCCTGGAGGAGACGGCGTCCGCGCTCCGGGAACTGCACGGCACGCGCGTGACGGCCGTGCCGGGGGACGTCACGGACGCCGGGCACCCGGCCGAGCTGGTGGCGGCCGCGTCGCAGCTGGGCGGCCTCGACCTGCTGGTGAGCAATGCCAGCGCGCTGGGCGCGGAGCCGCTCGTACGGCTGGAGGCGCTGCCGCCGGAAGGGCTGCGGCGGGCGCTGGAGGTGAACGTGGTCGCCGCGCTGGCCCTCGTCCAGGAGGCGCTGCCGCTGCTGCGGGCGTCCGGGGAGGGAGCCGTGATCACGGTGAGCTCGGACGCGGCTGCCGAGGCGTACGAGACGTGGGGCGGGTACGGGGCGTCGAAAGCCGCGCTGGACCATCTCGCGGCGGTGCTCGGCGCGGAGGAGCCCGGGCTGCGGGTCTGGGCGGTCGACCCCGGGGACATGGCCACG
>JABFVM010000254.1 GCA_013362785.1 Streptomyces sp.
GTCGACCGCCGACGCGAAGAAGTCCGCGACCGCGCTGCGCGCCCTCGGCGGCGGCAACTCGGTGCGCTTCCTGCTCTCCTGGGCCTACGCGGAACCCGTGCGCGGCCAGGTGGACACCGCCTACCTCGCCAAGGCCACCGACCAGATGCGCGCCTTCCTGGACGCCGGGATCCGCGTGTACCCCGACTTCCACCAGGACCTCTACTCCCGCTGGCTGTTCGACACCGACAGCTGGTACACCGGCGACGGCGCCCCCAAGTGGGCCGTCGACCTCGGCGACTATCCCGACGAATACTGCGGGATCTGCCCGTTCTGGGGCCAGAACATCACGTCGAACGAAGCGGTCAAGCAGTCGACGTACGACTTCTGGCACAACGAGTACGGCCTTCAGGACGCCTTCCTCGACACCGCACAGAAGACGATGACGTACCTCAGGCAGAACCTCACCGCCGACCGGTTCGCGGGCATCGTAGGGTTCGACCCGTGGAACGAGCCGCACGCCGGCAGCTACGACTCCGGGCAGACCAGCCGGAACTGGGAGAAGGACGTGCTGTGGCCCTTCTACGTCAAGTTCCGCGCCCGCATGGACGCGGCGGGCTGGCAGGCCAAGCCCGCCTTCGTCGAGCCCAACCTCTTCTGGAACGCCAACATAGACTTCCAGAAGGAGGAGGGCGGACTGCTGGACGCCGGCACACTCGGCCCGCGCTTCGTCTTCAACACCCACTTCTATGACCAGAAGGCCATCTCCGGAGTCTTCATGTGGGGCAAGGCGCAGGACGGGCAGTACACCGGCGACTTCGGGACCGTCCGCGACCGCGCCTCCGCCACCGGGACGGCCGCGATCATCAGCGAGTTCGGACACCCGCTCACCGGATCCGTCTCCGACAAGGCGCCGACCGTCTACAAGGCGATGTACCAGGCTCTCGACTCCCGGGTGAAGGGCGCGAGTTGGTGGTCGAACCCGGCGGGCTCCGGTCCCGTCCTCTCCGGCTCCCAGTGGCAGTGGGACATCTACAACGGCCGTCACCACGAGCTGATGAACGACAACCCCGACAAGGTGCAGACCGACGGCGACGCCTGGAACGGCGAGGACCTCTCCGCCGTACGCCTCGACGCCTCGGGCACGCCCGTACTCCGGCAGGACGCCCGGCTGCTCGACCGGATCTACCCGAGCGCCACCTCCGGTTCCACGCTCGCCTTCACCTACGAGGACCGCTCCCGGGACGGCTCGACGACCCTGACCTGGAACCCGGTGCCCGGCTCACTGCCGAACGTGGCGCAGTTGGTCGGATCCGGGCAGTACGGGCTGCTGCTGTGGCGCTCCGACAGTGGCACGGCACCGACCGAACTGCACCTTCCGGCGTCCTTCCCGGCCGGTTCCACGACCGTGGTCTCCGACCTCGGCACGACCTACGCCCCGCCGTCGTACACCTCGGCCACCCCGGTCGGCGTGGCCGCGGAACCGGGCGGCACGGGCAGCCGCCGGCTGCTGCTCACCGACTCCGACTCCGGGGCCCCGCACTACGCGCTGGTGACGAACGGAGCGACCGCGCCGTCGACCGCTCTGCTCAACGCGGCCAAGTCCGAACTCTCCGCGTGGGCCGCGCGAAGCGCCGGATAACAACCGCCGATTGACCCTCCCCTTACGTCAGGCTGCACGCTGTATCCCGACGAAAGGGCAGGTGAATGAGCTACTCCGTGGGGCAGGTCTCGGCCGTCGCCGGGGTGACCGTGCGCACGCTGCACCACTACGACCGGGCGGGACTGCTCTCGCCCAGTGGCCGCAGCGGCGCCGGTTACCGGCTGTACGACGACACCGACCTGGCCAGGCTCCAGCAGATCCTCTTCTACCGCGAACTCGGCTTCTCCCTCGATCAGATCGCCGAGATCCTCAAGGACCCGCAGGCCAACGCTCTGAACCAACTCCGCGCCCGGCTAAGGCAGTTGAGCGAGGAGATCGGCCGGCTCCAGCGGCTGGAGAGGGTGGCCGAGCAGGCCATCGAGGTCCAGCAGACCGGCGTGGAACTGACCCCCGAGGAACGCTTCGACGTCTTCGGTGAGATCGCCTTCGACCTCTCCTACGCCACCGAGGCACAGCTCAAGTGGCAGGACTCGCCCGGCCGGAAGGAGTCCATGGCCCGCGCCGCCGCCCACACCAAGGAGGACTGGCGCCAGCTCATGGGCGAGGCCGCCGCCTGGCGCGGCGAACTGCTCGCCGCCTTCGACGAGGGCGAGCCCGCCGGCGGCGAGCGGGCGACGGACCTCGCCGAGGAGCACCGGCTGCACATCGCCCGCTGGTTCACCACCTGCCCGCCCGACATGCACCGCCGTATCGCGGACGACTTCGCCGCCGACCCACGTGCCTTCGCGCTCGTCGTACCGCCGTCCCAGCAACGGCCCGGCCTCGCCGTCTATCTGTGCAAGGCCGTCCACGCGAACGCCGCCCGCCGGGCGCACCATGAGGAGGACAGATGAGGATCCTGATCGCCGCCGCCGGATCGCGTGGCGACGTCGCGCCGTACACGGGACTGGGGGCAGGGCTGCGCGAGGCCGGCCACGATGTCGCCCTCGCCACGACGGAGGCGTTCGCGCCGCTGGTGCGGGAGGCGGGCCTGGACTTCCGGAGTCTGCCCACGCGGCCGCGGACCCAAGGCGGAGTCGAAGGCAAGCGTGAACTGATGCGTGCCGCGGCCGCGTTCGTCACCGAGCTGGGCCGGGGGTTCGCCGACGCGGTGGACGACCGCACGGACCTGTTTCTGCTGTCGGCGACCACCGCACCGCTCGGCTGGCATGTCGCTGAGGCCATGGGCATCCCGACGGTCGGTGTCCACCTCCAGCCCAACGCCCCGACCGGCGCGTTCCCGCCCAACGTCATGGGCGCCCGCTCCCTCGGCCGCCTCGGCAACCGCGTCGCCGGACGCCTCGCCCTGCGCATGGCCGACCGTGTCTACACCGAGGCCGTCACCGAGCTGCGCAGCCGTCTCGACCTGCCACCGCTCGCTCCCGCGGAGATGCGCCGACGCCAGGAGCGGGCGAACCGGCCCGTCCTGCACGGCTTCAGTACGGCGCTGGTGCCGCGCCCGGCCGACTGGCGCGCGGGACTCGATGTCGTCGGGACCTGGTGGCCGTATGTCGCACCGGACCGTCGACTTCCCGCCGACGTGGAGGACTTCCTCGCGGCCGGATCGCGCCCGGTGTTCATCGGCTTCGGCAGCATGGGTTCCGGTCACGGTGAGCGGCTGAGCGAGCTCGCCGTCCGGGCGCTGCGCCGGGCCGGGCTGCGCGGCATCCTCCAGTCGGGCAGTGCCGGACTCGCGGTCGCCGGCGACGACGTCCTGACCATCGGGGACGTACCGCACACGCTGCTGTTCCCGAGGGTGGCCGCGGTGGTGCATCACGCCGGGGCCAGCACCGCGGCGGCGGCCCTGCGTGCCGGAGCGCCCGCCATACCGGTGCCGGTGACCGCGGACCAGCCGTTCTGGGCTGCACGGCTGGCGGCGATCGGCGCGGCCACCGCTCCGATCCCCTTCGCCTCCCTCACCGAGGAGCGGCTCGCCGACGCGCTCGGCCGGGCCGTACGGCAGCAGACGTACGCCCGGGCCGCCTCGGTCGCCGCGCAGCACATGGCGACCGAGGACGGCGTGGGGGCGGTGCTCAAGGCGCTGGACTGGTCCAGTCGGCCGGCACCTGGGCCAGCCTGACCCGCTGCGGATGGTCGCCGACCGGGACGGACACCTTCTTCTGGCCGGTGGCGAAGTCGATGGCCGTGACCTGGTCGGTGCCGCTCTCGGAGACGATGCAGGACTTGCCGTCACCGCTGACCGTGGCCCAGTAGGGCTTGGAGGCGGTGACCAGCGGGCCCTCCTGGAGAGTGCTGCGGTTCACGACCGTGGCGTAGTCGTCCATCGTGCCCGCGACACACAGCTTGCTGCCGTCGGGGCTCATCGAAATGCCGTGGTGGCGCGAGTCGTTGACGAAGGTGGTGCGGTCGTCGCTGGTCGCCGGGTTCTTCGGCAGGGTCTTGGTACGGGTGATCTTGTCGGTGGCCAGGTCGTACTCGAAGAAGCCGTTGAAGAACGACACCTGGAAGTACAGCTTCGACTCGTCCGGCGAGAACACGGCCGGCCGGACCGCGTCGGAGTAGTCCGTCAGGCCGATCGCGTCCAGCCGCGGACGCATGTCGATCACCTTGACCTGCTGGAACGTCGTCGCGTCGACGACGGTGATGCGCCGGTCGCCCTTCGTCCAGTCCAGCCACGGGGCGTCGGTCTGCGTGTTCACGTCGCCGATCGCCATGTTGTAGATGTACTTGCCGTCCTTGGTGAAGATGTTCTCGTGCGGCTTGTCGCCGGTCGCGAACTTGCCCAGCTGCTTGCCGGTCTCGATGTCCAGCACATGCACGGTGTTGGAGGTCGAGGCCGACACCGCGACCCGTCTGCCGTCGGGGGAGACGGCCATGTGGTCGGCGCGGTAACCGGACACGGGGAAGCGCCAGTTGACGTCTCCGGTGGCCAGGTCGATGGACACGACGTCGGCGAAGCTCGGCCGGGAGACCACCATCGAGGTGCCGTCGGGCGTGGAGTACATGTCGTCCACGAACTGGTCGTGGCCCTCGCCGACGCTGTTGCGGATCGCCATGAAGTAGATCCACTTGATCGGATCGGCGTTGATCTCCGCCATCCGCTCGTCCTTGTCGGGGACGACGTCGATACGGCCGATCTTCGCGAAGTCGCCGGAGGACTTGATGACGTCGGCGGTGCCGTCCCAGTTGTTGCCGACGAACAGCACCTCACGCAGGGCGGCGGAGGAGCCGGCGGCGGTGGCGGTGGTCGCGGGCGCGGCGACGGTCAGGGCGAGCGCGGCGGCTACGGAGCACAGGTGCCTGGGTCTGATGGCAGGCATGACTGCTCCCTTCTCTGGGTGGGCGTCATGAGTGGGGCATGCCAAAGGGAGAACGGAGAAGCGAAACGGCGAAGCAGGGCGGTGAATCTGAACACCAGTGCTTTCAGAATCAACTTACTGAAAAGTAAGGAAGGGGTGCCCTTCTCCACAAGACCGCGGACACGACAAAATTGGCCGTCGGGTAGGCGAGGTGGTGGGAGGACAGTGTGGCGGGCAGGATCAAGGCGCCCACCGGCCGCTACGGCGGCAAGTCGGCCGAGGAACGACAGGCCGAGCGGCGGCGCCGCTTCCTGGACGCGGCGCTCCAGATGTTCGGCGACGCCCCCGGCTACCGCAGTACGACGGTCGCGGCGCTGAGCGAGGCCGCGGGCCTGTCGACCCGTCAGTTCTACGAGGAGTTCCGCACCCTTGAGGACGTGTTGGCCGCCCTGCACCTCCAGGTCAACGGGTGGGCGCAGGAGGCCGTCCTGGCGGTGGCCGTCGACGCGACCGACCTGCCCCTCGCCGAGCGGGCCACCGCGATCTTCCGCGCGTACGCCGCGAACGTCACGTCCGACCCGCGCCGCATCCGCATCACCTTCGTGGAGATCGTCGGCGTCAGTGCCCGCATGGAGGAGCAGCGCCTCGCCCGCCGCGCCCAGTGGATCGACCTCGTCTGCGCCGAGGTGGCGGCCGCCGTCGCCCGCGGGGAGGCGGCGCCCCGCGACTACCGCCTCGCCGTGACCGCGTTCATCGGCAGCGTCAACGGGCTGCTGCACGACTGGAGCGCGGGGTGGGTGGACGCGACCTTGGACGAGGTCGTCGACGAACTCGTCCGCCTGCTTCTCGGCATCATCCTTCAGCCGTCGGATCCACGGATCGCCGGGGCGTGACGGTACTGCTGGGGCCGACGGGGGCCAGGAAGCCAGGGGGCTGGAAGGTCAAGGCTCGGGGAGGTTCCGGAAGGTCCAGGAAGGGTCAGTCCTCGCCGCTCCCCTCGTCGCCACCGCTGTCGGGCGCGCTGCTGACGACCTTGAAGGCCTTGTCGAGATGGACGTCGGTCCGCTTGCCGTTGTCGAGCGTGACCTCGACCTCGTAGTACGCGTCCTCGTCGCCGACCTCGGTACCCGTGACCTTGCCGCCACCGGTGTGGTCCAGCGCGGCGGCGCTCGCCTTTTGGAGTGCGCTGCCCGTGATGGGCGGCTCGGAGTCGTCCCCGCCGGCCGTGGCCACGGCGAGTCCGGTGCCACCGCCGATGAGCGCGGCCGAGATCACGCCCGCGACGATCCACTTGCCCTTGCGCTTCATGTCCAGCTCCCTGTGCCCGCGCGGTGCGGTGCCCGTCCTGTCGTTGGGTCCGACCTGCGGTTCCAGCATGCGCCGCGCCCGCTGAACGCATGCTGAACGAAGCTGAACGGGGATTCAGCCGAGCCCGTTCACCGCATCGACGACGGGCGCCGCCCCGTCCTCGGCACGGAGAGCGTCGGCCAGCGCCCGGGCGTGACGGCGGTACGACGGGTCGCCGGTCGCCTCCCGCAGGGCCGCCGCCAGTGCCTGAGCCGAGAACCTCCGCAGCGGCAGGGCCCGGGGGGCCACGCCGAGCGCTACCAGCCGGCCGCCCCAGAACCCCTCGTCGAACTGGATCGGCACGGGAACCGCCGGCACTCCGGCGCGCAGCCCCGCCGCTGTCGTCCCCGCGCCGCAGTGGTGGACCACGGCGGCCATCCGCGGGAACAGGGCGGAGTGCGGTACGTCGCCGATGGTCAGGATGTCGTCGCCGGAGGCCTCCAGGCCGCCCCAGCCCCGCTGGACCACCCCGCGCAGCCCGGCCCGGCGCAGGGCGTCCACGACCTCGGCACTCACCCGCGCCGGATCGGGCACGGTCGCACTGCCCAGGCCCACGAAGACCGGCGGCGGACCCGAGTCCAGGAAGTCCCGCAGTTCGGCCGGGAGTTGGGCCTCACCGTCGTACGGCCACCAGTAACCCGCCACCTCCAGGTCCGGCCGCCAGTCGCTCGGGCGGGGCACCACCAGGGGGCTGAAACCGTGGAGCACACGGCGCTTGCGCGTGCCGGGCGCTCTGCGGCGGGACAGTCCGAGCCTCGCCCGTACGTCCGGTACGGCCGCCGAGAAGACGATCTCGACGGCCAGGGTCACGCCGTGTCCGGCGATGTGGTTGCCGAGGCGCCCCCAGGAACGGCCGCCGAGCATGGGCGGCCCGAACTCCCGGGTGGGGGTGAGTGGTTGCAGGGGGAGTTCGACGGTCGGCAGGGAGAGGCCCTCGCTGATGGCCTGACCCAGCGGTGCGGTGGAGGCGGACAGCAGCAGGACGTCGCTCGCCCGCGCCGCCGCCAGCAAGTCGTCCGTCATCCGCCCGGCCAGTTCCCGCGCCATGGCCACTACGCGCACCAGCTTGCCCACGCCGGTCGTGCTCCGGTGCAGACTCTGCCCGCGCGCCGACTCCAGCTCCGCCCGGGGATCCACCGGGAGCGGATGGAAGCGCAGGCCCGAGGCCGTCACCAGCGGCTCGAAGCGGCCGTGCGTGACCAGGGTGACCTCGTGTCCGGCCCGGGCAAGGGCGTGTCCGAGGCCGGTGTAGGGGGCCACGTCGCCCCGGGAGCCCGCCGTCATGATCGCTACGCGCACCCGGCCAGTATGGCGGCGCGCACCGCATCACGCCCCAACCGATCGTGGCAAGGGGCCACTTCAGGTCTGTCTCTTCCGTTGACTTCACCCACTCGCGGCTCTACTTTCAGCGCCAAGCGTTCGATGTAGCGAATAACGTTCGAAATATCGGACCTGAAAACTTAGGAGCCTCATGTACCCCCCGCCCCGCATGAATCTCGTACGCCGCTGCAGATCCGCTGTCATCCGCGCCCTCGTCCTCGCGCTCACCGCGTCCGCCGCCCTGCTGTTCGCGGGACCGGCCCCGGCGCAGGCGGCGACGACGGCCCGTCAGATACTGGTGCCCACCGCGCCCATGGGCTGGGCGTCCTGGAACGCGTTCGCTGCGAAGGTCGACTACAACGTCATCAAGCGGCAGGTCGACGCGTTCGTGGCGGCGGGTCTGCCCGCGGCCGGGTACCGGTACATCAACATCGACGAGGGCTGGTGGCAGGGCACCCGCGACAGCGGCGGCAACATCACCGTCGACGAGGCGGAGTGGCCGGGCGGCATGAAGGCCATCGCGGACTACATCCACAGCAAGGGCCTCAAGGCCGGCATCTACACCGACGCCGGCAAGGACGGCTGCGGCTACTACTTCCCGACCGGCCGCCCCGCCGCGCCGGGCTCGGGCAGCGAGGGCCACTACGAGCAGGACATGACGCAGTTCTCGAAGTGGGGCTTCGACTTCGTGAAGGTCGACTGGTGCGGCGGTGACGCCGAGAAACTCGACCCGAAGACGACCTACCAGGCCATCAGCAACGCGGTGGCCGCCGCGACCGCCACCACCGGCCGCCCGCTCGCCCTCTCCCTGTGCAACTGGGGCTACGCCAACACATGGAACTGGGCGCCGGGCATGGGCCCGATGTGGCGCACCAACACGGACATCTTCTTCCACGGCGGCACCCCCTCGTACGGCAACGTGCTGACCGCCTTCGACCGCAACATCCACCCCACGGCCCAGCACACCGGCTACTACAACGACGCCGACATGATGGTCGCCGGAATGACCGGCCTGACCGCCGCCCAGAACCGCAGCCACATGAACCTGTGGGCGATCTCCGGCGCCCCGCTCCTCACCGGCCTCGACCTCACCACCCTCACCCCCGAGACGACGAGCACCCTCACCAACCCCGAGGTCATCGCCGTCGACCAGGACCCGCGCGGCCTCCAGGGCGTCGAGGTCGCCGAGGACACCTCCGGACTCCAGGTGTACGGCAAGGTCCTCTCCGGCAGCGGCAACCGTGCCGTCGTCCTGCTCAACCGCACGTCGACCACGCAGAACATGACCGTCCGCTGGTCGGACCTCGGCCTGACCAACGCCTCCGCGACCGTCCGTGACCTGTGGGCCCGGCAGAACGTCGCCACCACCGGCACGAGCTACACCACCAGCGTCCCGGCGGGCGGTTCCGTGATGCTCACCGTCACCGGGGGCACCGAGCAGTCGGCGAGCACCTACAACGGCACGGCGAGCTTCTCCGGAGTGGTCGCAGGCAGCGCCGGTCTGAAGACGGTCGAGGTCTCCTACACCAACAACACGTCCGCCGCCCGGACCGCGACCCTGACGGTCAACGGCCAGACCCCCACCAAGGTCTCCTTCCCGCCGACCGGCGCCGGCCCGGGCAACATCTCCGTCAACGTCTCCCTCGCCAAGGGCAACACCAACACGATCTCCTTCTCCGGCGCCCCGACCCTCGAAGGCATCGTCGTACGGCCGCTGCCCGGCAGGAACGGCACGCTGATCACCGGCACCGGGTCCGGCCGCTGCGTCGACATCAACGACAACACCATCGCCAACGGCACCGACGCCCAGCTGTGGGACTGCGGCGGCGGCCAGAACCAGGTGTGGCAGTACAACAGCACCCGCAAGGAACTGGTGGTGTACGGCAACAAGTGCCTCGACGCCTACAACCTCGGCACCACCAACGGCACCCGTGTCGTCATCTGGGACTGCAACGGCCAGAACAACCAGAAGTGGAACCTCAACAGCGACGGCACCCTGACCAACGTCAACGCCGGGCTCTGCCTCGACGCGAACGGCGCGGCCACGGCCAACGGCACCAAGCTGGTGCTGTGGAGCTGCAACGGCCAGGCCAACCAGAAGTGGACGGCGAGCTAGCAGTACAGCCGGCTCAACAGGCCCGGGCGAGGCACACGACAAGGACGCCGAAGGCCAAGGCGCAGGCCAGGAGCCAGCCGGCCAGCAGTCGGTGCCGCAGCCGGCGGTAGGTCGCCTCGTACTCGTTCCGCAGTCTCCCGGCACGCTCCGCGGTGTGCTGCCAGGAGGCGCGGGCGAGTGCGAGGTACTCCGCCTCGAACCGCCGCTCCACCTCGCCCCGCTGAGCATCCGTCAGCCAGTCCAGCGGCGCGCTGAATCGCTCGGCCGCCGTCCGGCCCTCCTCGCGGGTCGCGGCGAGCAGCAGATGCCCCTCGATGTCGTTCAGGAACTTGTCCGTGATGCTCACAGAGTGGTCAACTCCCTCTCCGTCACGGGGGCGTGATGCAGGTCGAACGCCGGGGACTCGGAACGGATCCGCGGCAGCGTGAGGAAGTTGTGGCGCGGCGGCGGGCAGGAGGTCGCCCACTCCAGGGAGCGGCCGTAGCCCCACGGGTCGTCGGCCTCGACCTTCTCGCCGTATTTCGCGGTCTTCCAGACGTTGTAGAAGAACGGCAGGAGGGACATCCCCAGCACGAACGAGAAGACCGTCGACAATGAGTTGAGCGGCGTCAGCCCCTCCACCGCCAGATAGTCGGGAATCCGGCGCTGCATGCCGTTCACACCCAGCCAGTGCTGGACGAGGAACGTGCCGTGGAAGCCGATGAACAGCGTCCAGAACGTCATCTTGCCGAGGCGCTCGTCCAGCATCTTGCCGGTGAACTTCGGCCACCAGAAATGGAATCCGGAGAACATCGCGAAGACGACGGTGCCGAAGATGACGTAATGGAAATGGGCGACGACGAAATAGGTGTCGGAGGTCGGGAAGTCCAGTGGCGGTGAGGCCAGCATGACGCCGGTCAGGCCGCCGAAGACGAAGGTGATCAGGAATCCGAAGGCCCAGAGCATGGGGGTTTCGAAACTCAGCGAGCCGTTCCACATGGTGCCGATCCAGTTGAAGAACTTCACGCCCGTCGGTACGGCGATGAGGAACGTCATGAAGGCGAAGAACGGCAGCAGCACACCGCCGGTGACGTACATGTGGTGCGCCCACACCGTCACGGACAGACCCGCGATGGCGATGGTCGCCGCGATCAGACCCATGTAGCCGAACATCGGCTTACGGGAGAAGACCGGAATGACCTCGGAAATGATGCCGAAGAACGGCAACGCGATGATGTACACCTCTGGATGGCCGAAGAACCAGAAGAGGTGCTGCCACAGCAACGCTCCGCCATTGGCGGCGTCGAAGACATGCGCACCGAACTTCCGGTCCGCCTCCAGCGCGAACAGCGCGGCGGCCAGCACCGGGAAGGCCAGCAGGACCAGCACACCGGTCAGCAGCACGTTCCAGGTGAAGATCGGCATGCGGAACATGGTCATGCCCGGCGCGCGCATGCAGATGATCGTGGTGATGAAGTTGACCGAGCCGAGGATGGTGCCGAAGCCGGAGAAGGCCAGACCCATGATCCACATGTCGGCGCCGACGCCCGGCGAGCGGACCGCGTCCGACAGCGGGGAGTAGGCGAACCAGCCGAAATCGGCCGCACCCTCCGGCGTCAGGAAACCCCCCACCGCGATCAGCGAGCCGAACAGGTACAGCCAGTAGGCGAACATGTTCAGCCGGGGAAAGGCGACGTCCGGCGCGCCGATCTGCAGCGGCATGATCCAGTTCGCGAAGCCGGCGAACAGCGGCGTCGCGAACATCAGAAGCATGATCGTGCCGTGCATCGTGAACGCCTGGTTGAACTGCTCGTTCGACATGATCTGCAGGCCCGGACGGGCCAGCTCGGCACGCATCAGCAGCGCCATCACACCGCCGAGGCAGAAGAACGCGAACGACGTGACCAGGTAGAGCGTGCCGATGGTCTTGTGGTCCGTGGTGGTCAGCCACTGGACTGCCCTGAAGTTTTTGATCCTCTTCACGCCCCGCCTGTGTCCGCGGACCGCCCGCACGTCACACTCGACCGACGCGACAAGAATCACGGAAACGGGTGTGACGATCCGGCGGGTGCCGGACACGAACGGAACATGAGCAACGACGAGATCTTCGCCGCTGCCTATCGCGAGCACTACTGGGCGGTCAGCCGCTACGTCGCGCGGCGACTGGACGGGCGTACGAGTGAGGTCGAGGAAGTGGTGGCGGAGGTGTTCACCGTCGCCTGGCGGCGGCGGGACGACCTCCCGGACGCCGCGCTGCCCTGGCTGTACGGCGTGGCACGCAACTGCCTGGCGAACGCGGTACGCGGCTACGGGCGCCGTCGGCGACTGGTCGACCGGCTCGGCAACGACGACGCGGCGCACGGCCGGCACATCGAGGTCGGCCCCGACGCGGAGGCACCGGGCGCCTGGGTGCACGACGCGCTCGCCCGGCTCTCCCCGGCGGACCGGGAGGTGCTGCGCCTGACGGCGTGGGAGGAGCTCGGCATCGACGAGATCGCCGTCGTCCTCGGCTGCGGCAGCCGGGCCGCCTCGATGCGGCTGCACCGGGCCCGTCGGCGCCTGAGAGCCGAGATCGACCGAATGAGCCCAGCGACCGCAGCGAAGGAACACGGCCATGGCTGACGAACTCGAACTCCTGCGCCGCGCCAACCCGGTGCCGGCCGACGGCCCGCACTTCGGCGACGGACCACTGGACCACACCGCCGAACGCCACCTCGACCGGCTGCTGCGGGACCGCCCCACCGCGCCCCGCCGCCCTGCCCGAACCCGACTGGCCTGGGGCCTCGCCGCTTCGGCCGTGGTCGCCGCGCTCGTGTCGGCACTGCTGCTGACCGGCCAGACCACCGCACCCGCGGTCGCCGCACCCCGCCCGCTGGTGGTGCGGGCCGACGCCACCCCCGTGTCCCTGAAGACACTGGCCGAACGCGCGCGAGCCGACGCCAAGGACGGTGCGCCCGAGCTCCGCAAGGGCACCCACGTGCAGTCGTGGAGCATGGGGATGAGCGAGGACAAGCCGCCGATCACCCTCCCCGAGGAGCGCATCGTCCGCTGGAACGCCGACGACAGCCACACGGAGATCGTCGTGGCTACCGACCCGCGTCATCCGGGCCGGCCGGTCCTCGTCGAAGGCGGCGGTGAGCCGCGTGTCGTCGACAACGGCCATGTCCTCAGCCGGCAGACGTACCCGCCGAGCTGGAGCGACGCCCCGCCCGCGGCACCGCCGCCGCACGACGCCGTACGACTGAGCGCGTATCTGGAAGAAGCGGTGCGTCCCTACCTGTCGGACCACAGCAAGCCGTTGAGCACGGCCGAACTCCTCGATGCCACCGAGATCCTGCTCGACCACTGGACCCTCGGTGCCCGCGAGTCCGCCGCGCTCGCCCGGCTCCTGGCCGACACCGGGAGACTGCGGCCCGTCGGCCGGGTGACGGACCGGTTGGGGCGGAGCGGGCAGGCGTACGTGTACGAGACGTCCGGCACCCGCCGCATGCTGATCATGGACCCCGGCACCGGCGCCGTCCTCGGACTGGAGACGACCTTCACCCGGGCCGAGCCCGAGTACGGTGTCAAGACGGGCGACGTGATGTCGTACAGCGCCTGGATGCGCTGACCCGGCGAGAACCCACACCCAGCCACGGCCGACGGCCACCTCAGCGGAGGCTGTCCGAGGCTCGCCCCCGGGAATATCCAGGCGACGGCCGGGGCGCCGACTGTTAGCGTCGAGTCCATGAAGGTCATCAGGCACCAGCACACCGCAGCCGCGCGAGCGACCAGCTCCTCGGCTGCCGACGCCTGATCCCACCCTTCCCGGCGGCCGGAAACGGACCGTCGGTGTGCGGCCTTCGCTTTCAGACCCGTCGCACCTGTTCCGCGGCTCGTTCCGGTCCCCGTGACCCGACGACCCGAAGGAACACCGCGATGACCACCACGCCGAGCGGCGACCAGATCGTCCGCACCTTCACCGAGTTCTTCCGCGAGCGCGGACACGAGCTCATCACCGGCGGCACACTCCTGCCGCCGCCCTCCGACCCGGTGCTGTTCACCACCTCGGGCATGCACCCGCTCACGCCCCACCTGGAAGGCCGTCCGCATCCACAGGGGCGGCGCCTGGTCAACGTGCAGCGCTGTCTGCGCACCAGCGACCTCGATGAGGTGGGCGACCCGACCCATCTGACGGTGTTCGAGATGCTCGGCTCCTGGTCCCTCGGCGACTACGACCATTCACAGAGCCTGCGTTGGGGATACGAGCTGCTGCGCGACGGGTTCGGGATCCCATCGGATCGGATGTACGTCACCGTCTTCGGGGGAGACGGTGACGTCGGTCCGGACACCGAATCCCTGTGCACCTGGCGGGAGTTGGGGCTGCCCGTCGAGCCGACCCGGGACGAGAACTGGTGGTCCCACGGCCCCGTCGGCCTCTGCGGCCCCGACTCCGAGATCTTCGTCTGGACCGGCGGCCCGGACACCCCGCCCCAGGGCACTCCCACCACCGACCCCGGATGGGTGGAGGTGTGGAACCACGTGAGCATGCGCCATCGCCGGCTCGGGGACGGCAGCCTGGAGCCGCTACGGCAGCCCAATGTCGACACGGGCATGGGACTGGAGCGGCTGGTGACGGTTCTGCAGGGCCACGACTCCGTCTATGACAGCGACCTCTTCGAACCCTGGACGAGGGTCCTGCCGCCGTTGTGGAACCTGGATGAAAGGTCACGGCGACTCGTCTGCGACCACCTGCGGTCCGCCATCGTCGTCATCGGCGACGGCGTACGGCCGTCCAACACCGGACGCGGCTACGTCCTGCGCCGGCTGATCCGCCGTACCCTCACCACCCTGTGGCGCGACGACCCCTCACGCACCCTCTGCGACCTGCCCGAGGAGGTCCTCGATCACACGCTGGACCACTTCCGTCAGACCCGTGGGTCAGGGCCGGTGCGCGAGGTGCTCCTCGACGAGGAGCGGCGGTTCGGCAGGCTCCTGAAACGGGGACGGCGTGTGCTCGGGAGGCCGGAGTTCCAGGGCCCGTTGAGCGACGAGGACTACCACTACCTCCACGACACCCACGGCCTGCCGCGCGACCTCGTCACGACGCTGAGGACTCCTTGATCATGGACAAGGTCCAGGCCGGCCGACAGGCGGCCCGGACCTTCGATCGATCCTTTCCTACTCGTCCCATGCCTCGATCAGGATCTGCCGGGATATCTTGCCGTCACGCAGCGTGATCATCGACTCGGACAGGACGCGCACGCCGTCCGCGTACTCACAGGACTCGCTGTAGGCCGCGCGGTCCCCCTGGATGACGCACCCCTCCAGCTTGTGCGTCATGTCGCGGCTGTAGACGTCGAGGAGCATCTCGGCGATCTCGTTCCGGCCGTGCAGCACCTTGGGATGGCTGGGCTGGGCGTTGCGGTTCACGACGCGCACTTCCGCGTCGTCCGTGTACAGCGACAGAAGTGTCTCCGGGGTGTGTCCTTCGATGCCCCGGCGCAGTGTCTCGGTGTCGAACGAGGGGTTGGTGGCGGTGCCCATGGTGACCTCCTCCGAGGCCCGCGGCAGGACGGGAGACGGCCGCGAGGAACCTCTCCTGAAGAGCCTCCTCCGCCCCGCCGGACTCGGCAAGCGCAGTGGGGCCACTGGGCCTGACGGGTGAGCCCCGCCGGGCGGCCGTGTCCGGCGGCGGCCCGCCCGCGTTGCTGAAGGCATGATCTCAACACGACGTATCGCAGCCGCCGTTGGTCTGGCCGCCGGTCTCACCGGCCTCGCCGCCCCGCTCGCGAACGCGCACCCCGCGGACACCCGGACCGCGGGCCCCCGGCTGAACCCGATCACCACGCTCGACCAGCTCGCCCAGACCGGCATCCCCGAGCAGCACAAGCACCGCGTCCCGCGGGTGTCGCAGCAGTTGGGCGGCCCGCTCAACCAGATCAAGGGGCTGGCCCCGGCGCCGCTGGGCCGCCGATAGACCTCCGACGCACTTGCAAGGGCCGCCCGGATCGCGCCGGGCGGCCCTTCGCGTGTGCCGTGTGTGCCGAGAGTGACGCGTTCCCTACCCGGCGGAGTCGGCTGGCGGCGACAGGAAGTGGAAGCCCGGCCTCGGGTGCATCAGGAAGTCGTGGTGGGAGATGTTCCACGCATAGGCACCCGCGAGCGCGAACAGCACCCGGTCCCCGGCCCTGAGCCCGGCCGCCGGCACCCGGCGGGCCAGCACGTCCTTGGGGGTGCACAGCTGACCGGACAGGGTGACCTGCTCGCCGGCCGCGGCCGGTCGCGGCCAGGGGTGCGGCCAGGTGTCCACCGGCAGCACGGAACAGGGCTGGTCGTGGCCCTTCGTCGCCGGGGTCCGCAGATGGTGGGTGCCGCCCCGCACCACGGCGAACTCCTCGCCGTGGCTGTGCTTCACGTCCAGCACCTCGGTGGCGTACCAGCCGCAGTACGCCGTCAGCGCCCGGCCCGGCTCGATCCGCAGGGTCAGCCCCGGGTGCTCCTCGGCCAGTCGGGCCAGCCCGCTGCCGTACGCCGCCCAGTCGAAGCGGCGTTCCGGGGTGCCGTAGTCGACGTGCATACCGCCGCCGACGTTCACCTCGGCGAGCGGCACCCCCAGTCCCGTCGCCCAGGCCACGATCGACTCCGCCACCGCGACCTGCTCGGCCGCCTCCAGGCCACTGGCCAAGTGGGCGTGGATGCCGCGCAGTTCGAGCTGCGGATACGTCCCGTCCGTGAGGGCGCGCACGACCTCGGCGGCCTGCGCCGGGTCCATGCCGAAGGGCGTCGGACGCCCTCCCATCGCCAGCGAGCTGCCCGCCAACGACCCGTCGGCCACCGGCAGGTTGACCCGCGGCAGCACCGCCACCCGCCGGCCCGGCGCCACCCGACGCGCCGACTCGGCCAGCATGCGCAGCTCGTACGCGCTCTCCACGTGGAACCGCTCGACTCCCGTCTCCAGCGCGGCCGTCACCTCGTCCGGCGTCTTGCCGGGACCGCCGAAGGCGAGCGGACGGCCCGGTACCGCCTTGGCGACATGGGCGAGTTCGCCGCCCGAGGAGACCTCGTAGCCGTCGACGTACGGGCCGAGCGCGGCGAGGATCTCCGGTTCCGGGTTGGCCTTCGCGGCGTAGTACAGCTCGACCCGCTCGGGGAGGGCGTCCCGCACCGCGGCGGCGTGGTCGCGCAGTGCCGCCAAGTCGTAGACGTATGCGGGAAGTTCGGGGGACGGCAGGGACAGGGCGTGGTCGCGGACCGCGGCAGTCGGCTCGGTCATCGGGCACCCCCGGTCGTGTCGCGCGGCACCTGGGCCCCGGCCCGGCCGCCCAGGACGTCCTCGGCGAGCGGGGACGGCAGCCGGACGTACCCGGCCTCGCGGTCGGCCTTGCGCTCCCAGCGGGTGAGCAGGTTGGCCTTGGCGGGCAGCGGCACACCGGCGAGCAGGGCCGCCATCCGGGGTGGGCAGCCGAACCGCTCGCTGTACGACTCCAGCGTGGTGCGCACCCGCGCCCAGAGCGCGGCCTCCGCGCCGGGGTGCAGATCGGCGAGAGCGGCGAGCAGCTCGGCCACGTGGTTCACCAGCAGGCAGTAGACGACCCGGTCCCAGCCGCGCTGGGCGTCGTACGTCATCGGGCCCGCGACCTCGGGCGGCAGGGCGGCGAGCGTGTCGGCGTGGTGGTCGGGGACCAGCTTGGTGCCCTCCAGGTCGCGGAAGAGGACCTGGGCGGGCCTGCCGTCGCTGTCGACGCAGATCAGGACGTTCTGGAGGTGGGGTTCCAGGACCAGGCCGTGGTCGAAGTACGCGGCGAGCACGGGCGGCAGCAGCAGGTCGAGATAGGCCGACCACCAGTCCAGGGCGCTCTGCTCGTCGGCACCGGCGAGGAGACGGGAGATGTGGGCGGCGCCGGTCGGGTACTCGTCGGCGACGGCGGCCGCCAGCAGGGGAGTGGTGCCCGGCGCGAGACGCTGCGGCAGGCCCTCGCGGACGATGACGCCGAAGCCCTCGAACAGCGCGCGGTCCGGGATCCCGCCCGGGCCGGGCAGGGCCAGGGTGCGGTAGGCGGGCTCGCGCAGCACCGCGCTGCCGGGGAAGCGGTCGGCCAGGTCGGCGAGGGCCGAGGCCAGCACCCGGGTGAGTGCGACGGCGCCCGAGAGCTCGTAACTGCTGTTCTTGCGCAGGCAGTTGGTGATCCGCACGTTCAGGCTGAACTTCAGGAAGCTCTCACCGTCGTACAGGGTGCGCACCGACGCGGTCGCCGCGAAGGGCCGCCCGCCCGGGCCGAGGTCGATGACGTCGCCGCGGTCGAGGGCGGCGCGCAGCAGCGGGTGCTCGCTGAGCGTCTCGTACTGCCAGGGGTGCGCGGGGAGCAGACGGTAGCCCTCGGGGACGTCCGTGCGCTGCCGGTCCAGTGCGTGCAGGGCCGTGGGGTCGGCGTGTTCCTCGGCGACGAGGTGGGCGCGCACGGCGAGGTGCCGCAGCGGGAACGAGGCGCCGACCTCGGGGGCGTACGCGGACCAGGCGCGCGGATCGCCGGTGCGGGCCTTGGGCGTGGGGTGGAAGCGGTGGCCGAAGAGGAGGGACTGCTCGGAGGAGAGGTAGGCGGAGAGCCGGTCGCCCGCGGCCAGGGCCGATGCCGACGATGAGGGCGAGGCCGGGTCCGAGGCCGCTCGCATGGCCGCCAGCGACGTCGACACGGCCTCGTGGCTGGACGCGATCTGCTCCAGGAACTCCTCGTTGCGCACACCCGTCCGCAGCGACAGTTCGTCGTGCGTGTACTCGGCGAGGCGCCGCCAGTCGACCTCGGTCCAGTCGCCGTCGCGCTGTTCGCTCACCGGCCCGGTGAACCGGTGCGCCCCCAGCAGCGAGGTGCGGCGCAAGGAGACACGGAGCAGGACCCCGCGCCGCGGCAGGCGCAGCAGCAGTCGGCCGTCGGTGACCACGGTCTGGTGCTCGGGTCCTGACACCTCGCGCAGCAGGCAGTTGAGGAGGGTGTGGGCCACGGCCTCGTCGGCGGTGGGCAGGTTCGCGCGGGCGTGGGGCGTGCCGCCCTGCTCGGGCGGGGTCGAGAGCTTGGGGGCACTGCCGAGCGAGTCGGTCAGGGAGGGCATCAGCGGCTCCGGCGGGTGCGGTGGTTCAGTGTGGGGAGGAGGGTCGCGAACACGGTGACGGCGGCAGCGGCGCCACCTATGAGCACGGGTGCGGCCGGTCCGAAGCGGGCGCTGCCCGCCGCCGCGGCCAGGCCGGCGGCGACCGCGCCGGCCTTGGAGAAGAATTCGAGCGAACCGAACATGCCGCCCGGCGCCCGGCCCCTGGCGCAGTCGGCGGCCAGCACCGACAGACACACCAGGCCCAGGGTGAGTCCCACGCCCAGCAGCAGTCGTACGGCGATCAGCGAGGTCAGCGAACCGGCGACGCCGTGTCCGGCGAGCCCTAGCGCGATACAGGCGAAGCCGAGCGCGATCCCGGCCCGCGGACGGTCCCGGAAGGCGGCGTGCACCGCCAGCGCCGTCACCAGATAGACCAGGTGGGGCAGGGCGAAGAGCACACCGGACAGCGCCGCCGAGGTCCCCGGGACCCGGTCGTCGACGAGCTGGATCAGGTACGGGAAGGAGATGACCGTGGAGAACACGAAGGCGAACTCCAGGGCGTACAGCACCTTCAGCGAGACCACCGGAACGACCTCGTCCACCGTCTCCGGCTCGGCCTGCGGCCGCTCGGCGGGATCCGGTTCGGGCAGTGCCGCCAGCAGCAGGGCGGCCGTCAGCGGCAGTACGGCGAGCAGCGCGTACTGGCGGTGCGGGGACAGCCAGCCCGACAGCGAACCGACCACGATCGGTGCGACGACCAGCGCCGCCCGCGCGCTGCCCTGCATCAGGGTGAGCGCCCTGGACAGCGCGGGACCCTCCAGGGCGGCGCCCAGATAGCCGTTGGACGCGGCGAACGTGCCGCCCAGGATGCCCTGCAGCACCAGCGCCACCGTGAACGTGGCCATCGAGTCCGCCCAGCCGGCGAGCAGGAAGGACACGGCGAGCCCCAACTGGGCGCGCAGCAGCAGCCGTTTACGGCCGAACCGGTCCGCGAGCCGCCCCCACAGCGGGGCGCCGAGCGCGCCGAACACGGTCGGCACGATGTACAGCACGCCCGCCCAGCGGGCTTGGCGGTCGCCCAGCTCCGGCAGGATCTCGGTGAGATACGGCGGCAGCCCCAGCGCGGCGAACGACGCCACGAAGTAGCAGCCGGCCACCGCCTGCACCTGCCCGCGCCCGAATCCGGTGCGCGGTATGCGCAGCGCCTGTGCGCTCATGCCGGACCACCGCCGGGCAGCAGGTAGTTGGGGCCGGTCGTGTAGTGCTTGTTGATGTCGGCGGCGCCCGAGCGCTCCTTGGACAGCAGCGTCCCGGCCGTCACCATCGCCTTCACCGGCAGCCGCGGCGCGTCCAGGACACGGGCGCGGAGCACGGCCCCGGCGTCGCCGCCGAGCCGGTCCACGGCCTCCGACAGCCGGTCGCGGATCAGGTCCAGCAGGGCCGCACGGTGCTTCGGCAGCCCGAACGCGTAGGACCCCGCGCACAGATGGACGGTGATGGTCGCGAACACGTCCGCCACCGCTCCGTCGTCCGTGCCGAAGATCCTCGCGTCGTCGAAGCCCCACGGCCCGGGCAGCACGGCGGCCAGCCGTTCGGCGTTGATGCGCGGCCCGTCGTTGTCCTTGAACAGCAGCCGCACCTCGCCCGGCCGCAGCACCAGCGAGATGTTCTGCTGGTGCGACTCCAGCGCGATGCCGTACCCGAACAGCGTGGTCTGCCAGTCGAACAGCAGCGTCAGACAGGCGTCCAGCAGGGCGAGCGGGTCACCGCCGTAGAAGTGGTCGGCCAACTGCTCCACGACCAGCCGTCCGTCGGGCGCCTCGGCGAGAAGGGCCGCGAGCGGAACGACCGTCGCGTCGTCGAGCCCGGCCGGGTAGCGGCGGCACAGGACCGCGAGGAGCTCGTGACCGGCGTGGGCGTACGTCGTCTCGTCGGCGTGCAGGATCGTGTCCCGGAAGCGGGGCTCACGGGCGATCACCGCCTCAAGGAGCCGCTGCCCCGCCGCGCCGTCGACCAGGGTGCCGGGCTTGACGGTCCGCTTGTTGCGCAGGCCCAACGTCGCGGTGGCGAGCGGCAGTTTGAGATGCAGGGCCGGATCGGCGACCGTGGCGACGGTGCGCATCGACAGGGTCGGTATGACGTTCAGCCGCGTACCGTCGGCGAGTACGGCGCCGTCCGGGAGCCCGGCCTCCGACAGGGCCCCGACCGTCAACGGGTGGACAGGCAGGGCCAGATGAGTGTCCCGCAACCCGTCCAGACCCAGCGTCTCGGGAGTGGGCCAGACCTCCGGGAGGGCGCCGGTCAGGGTGACCGTCTCCCGGGGCAGAGCGAGCCAGCGCAGCGCGAAACCAGGGTGGAACTCCGGGGCGTACGCCCGCAGTTGATCCTCGGTCAACCCGGAGCGGCCGCGCGCGGTCGGGTAGACCGGGTGGTCGAGACGGGCGGCGAGGGTTTCGTACGCCAGACTGCCGCCGACACCGGTCCCCGGCACCAGCGACTCCAGGACCTCCGTCCGTGTCGCCGCGTGCAGCCGTACGGTCGCCAGCGTCTGCCGGCACTCCTCGGCGAAAGCGTCGAAGCCGCCGCAGTCCACGGGCTCGGCGAGCTCACGCAGCGCGCCGAGCACGGTGTCGTACGACGTCAGCTCGGTCCCGTCCGCCTCCCGCACGAGCAGCGGCAGCCGGGCGGCGTACTCGCACTGGTAGCCGTCCTCCTCGACGGGCAGCAGCAGCGCGTCGCCGTCGGGCGTGGCCAGCCGCAGCCAGGCGCCGTCCGGCCGGTGCACCGGCGCGCTGCGGGTGCGCAGCCCGACCACGTCCTCGCGCAGCAGGGCGCTCAGCACACGGGTGAGCAGCTCCGCCTCGCAGGTGTCCGGCACGGCGGGGGCGGTCACGGCTGGATCTCCCACTGCCGTTCGGCCAGGAAGGCCGCCACCGCCCGGTCCACCGTGCGCTGGTCGGTGCCGGTGGCGCGCAGCACCCCGAGATAGTCCCGGTTGGTCATGTACAGCTCGTGCCGCTCGCCCACCGCCCGCAGCGGACGGTACGTCAGATGCGCACCGTCGACGTCCAGGTCGGTCGCGGCGGGGGCGCCCACCAGCGTGCCGGCGCGGTCGGCGCACGGGTACTCCAGGAGGGCCGCGCCGTCACTGCGGGCGCCCAGGTCCGCCGGGAGCGGCTCGCCCAGGTGGGTGCGCAGGATGTGCTCGAAGAGCGGGATCCGAAGCAGCCGGGCCAGCAGCAGGTCGCACTGGTCGCCGATGGCACGGTAGTTGACCTCGATGATCCGCGCCCGCCCCTCGTGCACCACGAACTCGGTGTGACAGGCGCCGAACCCGACGCCCAGCGCGTCCAGCTGCGCCAGCACCTGCGCGACCACCGGCTCGGGATGGGCGGGAACGAAGGTGAGGCGTTCCTCGATGAAGTACGGCGGCGCCGACAGCTCGGTGTGGAAGCCGCCCAGCACATGGCGGACGTTCCCGTCGCCGAGGGTCTCCAGGGTGTACAGCTCGCCCGGGAGGTACTCCTCGACGACCAGTACGGCATCCGGGCGGCGCTCCAGGATCTCCTTGGCGTGGGCCACGAGTTCCTCGGCCCCGTCGACGAGGACGACGTCCTCGCTGGCCACGCCCTCACGCGGCTTGAGCACACAGGGGTACGGGGTGTCGGCGGGCGCGACCGGTTCGGTGAGCTCGGCCGACCACACGGTGTCCACGCCGGCCGCGGCGAGACGGCGGCGCATCTCGGCCTTGTCCTTGCAGCGCAGGGTGGCCCGCCAGTCCTTGCCGGGGAGCTCGAAATAGGCGGCGGCCAGGGCGGCCTGGGTCTGCAGGTGGTCGCTGTTGGTGAAGACGCCGTCCGGCGTGTGATGCGTCGAGATACGGGTGATCACGGCCCGGAAGTCCCGCACGTCGCACTCCAGGACCTCGATGTCCGGGTAGGCGCCGCGGTGCGCGTCGGGCTGGTCGGTGAGGACGGTGACGTCCAGGCCCAGACGGGCGGCGGCGGGCAGGAAGCCCTCGGTGACGGCGTCGGTCGGGTTGAGGGCGAGCAGATACAGGCGCATGGCAGACAGACAACTTCCGCTGGCGGGTGGGGGGTTGGGGCGGGCCGGGCCGGTCGGGCGCGGCCCGCCCCGAAGGTGAGCGGCAGTTACTTCGCCGGGAGCTCCACGCCGGTGGCCTTCGCCACGTCCTTGAGCATCTCCTCGGCGGCCTGGACGCCGATGCCGGACATCCACGTCTCGTCCGGGACCTCGAAGACCTTGCCGTCCTTCACCGCCGGCAGGCTCTTCCAGACGGGGTTGGAGACGACCTGCTTCTTCTGGGTCTTGTCCTCGGCGTCGGCCGCGGTGACGAAGACCAGGTCGGCGTCGGCCTGGTCGATCTCCTCCGGGCTGACGTCCTTCATCGTGACCTCGGGGTCGGTCGAGACCTGCGACTTCGGGCGCTGGAAGCCGATGTCGTTCAGCACGACACCGCTGTAGGAGTTGGACTGGTACAGGCGGGTCGGACCGGCGATGAAGCGGACCACGGACGCGGTCGGCATCTTGCCGCCGTCCTTCTTCTTGACGGCCTCACCGAGAGCCTTGGCCTGCGTCTCGTACTCCTTCAGCTTGGCCGCGGCCTCCTTCTCCAGGCCCAGCGCCTCGGCGTGGACCTTGAGGTTCTCCTTCCAGACACCGCCGGTGGTCTCGGTGAACACGGTCGGGGCGATCGCGCTGAGCTTGTCGTAGACCTTCTCGTGCCGGACCTTGGACGACAGGATCAGATCGGGCTTGAGGGAGGCGATCTTCTCCAGGTTCGGCTCAAGGAGCGGGCCGACGTCGACGGTGTCCTTCAACTCGCCGTCCAGGTACGTCGGGAAGCCGCCCGAGGTCTTGAAGTGCGGGGCGACCGCGCCGACCGGGTCGATGCCGAGCAGGGTGACGTCGTCCAGCTCGCCGGTGTCGAGCACGACGACCCGCTTCGGCTGGGACGGGATCTTCACGTCGCCCATCGCGGTCTTGACGGTGCGCGGGAAGGCGGAGCCGTTCTTGGCGGCCTGGGCCGTGTCGCCGTCCTTGGCGGAGTCCTCGCTGCCACAGGCGGCCAGGACGGCCGTACCGAGCACGACGGCGAGCAGCACGGCGATCAGCCGGCCGATTCCGCGCAGGGGAGATCGGTTGAACATGGGGGGTCTTTCTGTGAGTGGGGACGGATCAGGCGGTCGCGGCGGTGTGCCGCACCGCGCTGCTCTTGGGGACGACCAGCGGGGTGCCGGTCTCCGGGTCGGGGATCACCCGGCAGTCGACGTCGAACACGGACTTGACCAGCTCCGCGTCGAGGACGTCGGCCGGGGCGCCGGCGGCGGCGAGTCGGCCGTCCTTGAGGACCACCATGTGGTCCGCGTAGCGGGCGGCCTGTCCGAGGTCGTGCAGCACCATCACCACGGTGCGGCCCGCCTCGGCGTGCAGGGCGGCGACCAGGTCGAGGACGTCGAGCTGGTGCCGAAGATCGAGGAAGGTGGTGGGCTCGTCGAGCAGCAGCAGCTCGGTGTCCTGCGCCAACGCCAGCGCGATCCAGGCGCGTTGGCGCTGACCGCCCGACAGCTGGTCCACGGCCTGGTCGCGCAGAGCGGCCGTGCCGGTGCGCTCCAGCGCCTCGTCGACGGCCTTCTGATCGGCCGCGGACCAGGGGCTCAGCAGCCGCTGATGCGGATACCGGCCGAGACGCACCAGCGCCTCGACGGTGATCGCCTCCGGCGTGACCGGCTGCTGCGGAAGCAGCCCCATCCGACGGGCCAGCGTCCGCGCGGACATCCCGTGAATGTCGGCCCCGTCGAGCGTCACGGTCCCGGCAGCCGGAGCCAGAAGCCGGCTCAGCCCCCGCAACAGGGTCGACTTCCCACAGGCGTTGGGCCCGACGATGGCCGTCACCGCACCACCGGGCAACGTCAGATCAAGCCCACCGACCACGGTCCGGTCGCCGTAGCGCAGGTCGAGACCCTGCGTGCAGAGCTGGTTGGCGGTCACGGACATGTGTGGCTCCTGAGAGGCGAGGGCGGGTTCGTGCAAGTCGGCCGAGGTGGCGCGCCCCTAAGGGGCGCGGGGAACTGCGCGACCAGCCCCAACGGCGCCGGAGACGCCATACGGCACAACGCGGCACCCCCAACAGCGCACTCGGCCTTCACTGTCCCCTCCGAACCGGCGAGCTCTGCCGCAGCATCAGCACCAGCAGCCAGGGCGCACCCAACGTGGCGGTGACCGCACCGACCGGCAGCCCCTCGATCGGCAGCACATGCTGCACGACCAGGTCGGAGGCGAGCAGCAGCACCGCCCCGGTGAGCCCGGCCAATCCCAGCGACGTGGCGGTCGGCGGACCGGTGACGAACCGCACGATGTGCGGGACGGCCAGCGCCACGAACGTCACCGGCCCGGCGAGCGCCGCCGCCAGCGAGGCCAGCACGACAGCGAGGACGAGCAGTTGGAGCCGGGCACGGGAGGTGCGCAGCCCGAGCGCGCCCGCCGAGTCGTCCCCGAGGTCCAGCACGGCCAACTGACGGTTCATCACCAGCGCGGCGGCGAGCGCGAGCACCATGGCGCCGCCCGCTCCCCACACCTCGGTCCAGGTCCGCCCGTACACCGAACCGGATATCCACTGCAGCGAGGATCCGGCGAGCTCGGCGGGGAAGCGCACGATCATCAGGTTCACGGCGGCGGCGAGACCGGCCTGTACGGCGAGGCCGGTGAGTACAAGGCGGGTGACCGTGAGTCCGGAACCCCAGGCGAACACGCCCAGCAGCAGGGCCGCGAGGAGTCCGCCGACGAGGGCCCCGACCGGGATCAGCGCCTGGGAGGACCCGGCGGCGATCAGCGCGACCGCGCCGAGCGAGGCGCCGCCCGTGATGCCCATGACGTCCGGGGAGGCCAGCGGATTGCGGAACAGCCGCTGCAGCACACAGCCCGCAGCGCCCAGCCCGGCACCGGCGACGATCGCGGCCACCGACCGCGGCGCCCGGAACTGCTGGATCACCAGCACGTCGCCCGGATCGCCGAGCCCGACCAGCGCACGCAGCGCGGTGGTCGCGGGCATCGGGATCTCACCGGTCGTCAGGGACACGGTGAGTAGCACGAACAGCAGGGCCAGACCGGTCACGGCGAACAGCAGTACGCGGCGCCGGACCCGGGCACGGGCCGTGGACTTGGTTGGCACGGAGACGACCGCGGCGCTCATCGGGCCACCCTCCGGGCCAGCAGCGCCAGCAGCGGCGCGCCCAGGAACGCGGTGACGATGCCGACCTCCAGCTCCGAGGGACGGATCACCATCCGCCCGAGCACATCGGCCGCGAGCAGCAGCAGGGGACCGGCGATCAGACAGCCGGGCACCAGCAGCCGGTGGTCGCCGCCGAGCAGCGGCCGTACGAGATGGGGTGCGGCGAGTCCGACGAAGGCGACCGGACCGGCGACCGCGACCGCGGACCCGGCGAGCAGGACGACCGCGATGCCGCCCGCCAGCCGGATCCGGGCCACCGGAACGCCGAGCGCCTGGGCCGAATCGTCGCCCAGGGCAAGGGCGTTGAGGGCGGGGGAGACGGCCAGCGCGACGACCAGACCGAGCAGCAGGGTGGGCAGGACCGGCCACAGCACGTCGAGGGTGCGGCCGGAGAGTGACCCCGCCAGCCAGAAGCGGGCCTCGTCCAGGGTGCGCTGGTTCAGCAGCATCACCGCCGACGTCCAGGACAGCAGCACGAGTTGGAGGACGGTACCGCCCAGCGCCAGCCGTACGGCGTCGATGTCCCCGGCGCGCCGGGCCAGGGCCTGCGCGAACAGGGCGGCGCCGGCCGCACCGGCGAACGCGAACCACACGTACTGGGCAGGACTGTTGAGCTTCAGCGCGAAGATGGCGACGACGACCGCGAAACCGGCGCCCGCGTTGATCCCCAGCGTCGTCGGCGAGGCGAGCGGATTACGGGTGATGCCCTGCGCGACGGCCCCGGCGACCCCGAGCGCGGCGCCGACCGCGAGCCCGATGACGGTTCTCGGCAGGCGCAGTCCGGTCACCACGAGGGCTTCGCGTCCGTGAGCGTTGCCGAACAGCGCGTCGGCCACCGTGCCCAGCGGCACCGAGCGGGCGCCGAGAGCGAGGCTCAGCGCGGTGCAGAGCACAAGGGCGGCCAGTCCGGCGAGGAAGAGCGGTATGTGCCTGAAGGCACGGAAGGACACACCGATCGGTGCGCCCCGTTGAGTCGCAGTCACAAGCCGTGAGCTTAGGTTAGGCTTCCTTTATGTTTCAACTGCTGTGGGTTCACTGTGATGTGCGCGATAGATGATCACCCGCAGCGTGTCTGCCTGGCGTTCTGAGCTTGATCGTGAGTGTAAGGTAAGCCTTACCTAGCCCGCCTTCGTTGAAACCTCGCACAGGAGCACCGATGTCCGTGGCCCCGACGACACCGTCGACCGGCGCCGTCGCGCATACGCTCGGTGATGTCTATGCACGGCTCACCGACCTCTGCGACGTCCTGTCCGTGCGGGTCGCCGAGCCCGGTGCCCGGGGCGTGCGGACGGGCGTCTCGGCGGCGGAACTGGTGAAGGACGAGGCCGTGCTCGACGCCTTCGTGGCGGCGGAGGCGGCCCGGATTCACGATCGCTACGGCACCGTGGCGCGCCGTCATGTCGCCGCCTCGCGTGCCCTGCACGACTACGCCTGGTCGGTCTCGCTGCTGATGAGCGGCGCCTGGTACCTCGAACGCCGCGTGCCCCGGATCCGGCCCGAGGGCCTGCGGCTGGACCTCGCCACGGCCGAGTTCACCGTGACGCCCGGCAGCGACCTCGCCTGTCTGGCCGACGACCCGGCGGCCGTCCTGCCCGGCGTGCTGACGGCCCCTCACGAGGAGGCTCTGCGTGCCGAGTTGAGGGCCGCCGTCGCCGATCACATGGGTCCGCTGCTCGACGCCATCGGCCCCCTCGCGCGCCGTGGCTCACGGGCCCTGTGGGGCATGGTCTCCGACGACCTGGTCTCCGGCATCTGGTACCTCGGCCGCACCCTGGGCCGCGAGGACGAGGCCGTGCGGGCGGCGACCCTGCTGCTGCCGACCGCGGTGGCCCCGTACCCGAGCGGCGCCGACTTCCGCCACCTCACCACGGACGACGGCCGCCGGCACCCGACGCGCACCCGCGCCGGCTGCTGCATGTACTACACGATCCGCCCCGACGAGGCGTGCGCCACCTGCCCCCGCACCTGCGACGCGGAGCGGCTGCGCAGGCTGCAGGGCTGAGTCCTCACTCCGCCGTCGCCAGGAACTGCGTCGCCGCCAGCTCCGCGTAGAGCGGGTCCTCGGCCACGAGTTCGCGATGGGTGCCCACCGCCCGCACCTGCCCGGCGTCCATCACCACGATCCGGTCGGCCATCGTCACCGTCGACAGCCGGTGCGCGACGACCAGCACCGTCGTCGTGCGGGCGACATCGGCGACGGTGTCCCGCAACGCCGCCTCGTTCACCGCGTCCAGCTGCGAGGTGGCCTCGTCCAGCAGAAGCAGCCGGGGACGGCGCAGCAGGGCCCGGGCGATCGCGACGCGCTGCCGCTCCCCGCCGGACAGCTTGGTGCCGCGGTGTCCGACGAGCGTGTCCAGACCGCTCGGCAGCCGGGAGACCAGACCGTCGAGGCGGGTCGTCTTGAGCACGCGGGTGACGGCGTCGTCGTCCGCGTCGGGGTTGCCCAGCAGCAGGTTGTCCCGCAGCGAACCCGACAGGACCGGGGCGTCCTGCTCCACATAGCCGATGGCGGACCGCAGTTGGGGGAGATCCCAGTCCGCCAGGTCCCGCCCGTCGAGGGTGATGGTCCCGGCCTCGGGGTCGTAGAAGCGCTCGATGAGGGAGAAGACGGTGGTCTTGCCCGCACCCGACGGGCCCACGAACGCGGTCATGCCCTGCGCGGGGACGGCGAACGTCACGCCGTGGTGGACGTACGGCAGGTCGTCGGCGTAGCGGAAGCGGACGTCGGCGAAGGCCAGCGCGGCGGGCTCCGCCCCGGTGGCGGGCAACGGCGCGGGCGCGGCCGCCGGTTCGGCGGGCAGCCGCAGCGCCTCCTGGATCCGGGCGAGCGCCGCCGAGCCCGTCTGGTACTGCGTGATCGCTCCCACGACCTGCTGGATCGGCGACATCAGATAGAAGACGTACAGCAGGAAGGCGACCAGTGTGCCGACATCGATCGCCCCGGTCGCCACCCGCGCCCCGCCCACCGCGAGCACCGTGATGAAGGCGATCTGCATGGCCAGCCCGGCCGTGTTGCCCGCGGCGGCCGACCACTTGGCGGCCCGTACGCTCTGCCGCCACGACTCCTCGGCGGCGTCGTGCAGGGTCCGCTCCTCCCGGTGCTCGGCCCCGGACGCCTTCACGGTGCGCAGCGCGCCCAGTATCCGCTCCAGCGAGGCCCCCATCACCCCGACCGCGTCCTGCGCCTGACGGCTGGCCCGGTTGATGCGCGGCACGATCACACCGAGGACCGTGCCGGCCGCCAGGATCACGGCGAGCGTGACCAGCAGCAGCACCGGCTCCACCAGACCCATCATCACGACCGTCGCGACCAGCGTGAGCCCGCCCGTGCCGAGGCCCACCAGCGAGTCGGTGGTGACCTCGCGCAGCAGGGTCGTGTCAGAGGTGATACGGGCCATCAGATCGCCCGGTTCGCTGCGGTCCACGGCGGTGATGCGCAGCCGCAGAAGATACGACGACAGGGCGCGCCGCGCGCCGAGCACCACCGATTCGGCGGTGCGCCGCAGCACGTACGAGCCCAGCGCGCCCACCGCGGCGTTGGCCACGACCAGCCCGGACATCAGCAGCAGCGCCCCGGTGATGGCCCGGTCGTGGGACAGGTCGTCGATCAGGCCGCGCGCGACCAGCGGGAGGAGAAGCCCGGTGGCGCCGGTGACCAGCGACAGCACGGCGCCCACCAGCAGGGCCCATCGATGCGGCCGTACGTATCCGAGGAGCAACCGCCAGGATGGTTCGGCGGTCTGCGTCTGGGCTGTGCTCACGGCGCTCCTTCGGAGTCGGGCGGAGCCTCAGGCTACGTCGGCACCGCCCCGCGGGGCTCCTCTGTTTCCACCCCGGCCAGCCGGGCCATGACCACACGCGTCGACGCGCACACCCGCACCCGCTCCAGATCGCCGGCCCGCAGGAAGCCCTCGTCGCGCGCGTGCGTCAGAAAGGCCAGCAGCGGACGGTAGTAGCCGAACGGGTCGAGCAGCAGACACGCCTTGCGGTGCAGGCCCAGCTGCGCCCACGACAGGGCCTCGAACAGCTCCTCGGCCGTGCCCAGACCGCCCGGCAACGTCACGAAGGCGTCGCCCAGCTCGGCCATCCGTGCCTTGCGCTCATGCATGTCCGCGACGACCTGGAGCTCGGTGAGCCCCGCATGCGTGATCTCGTACGGCAGCAGGGCCCGCGGCACGACCCCGGTCACCGCGCCCCCGGCCGCCAGGGCACCGTCGGCGACCGCGCCCATGAGACCGGTGCGGGCGCCGCCGTAGACCAGCCGCATGCCCGCCCCGGCCAGGGCGCGCCCGAGCTCGGCGGCGGTGTGCAGATGACCGGGGAGATGGCCGGGAGAGGCGCCGCAGAAGACCGTCACCGCGGTCACGGCGGCTCCCGTGGTCGCGTCCGGTCCGGTTCCGGCGGTCAGGCCCACAGTCCGTACCCCCTGGTCAGGATGTGGTGCGGGTCGTAGCGGTCCTTGGCGCGGACGAGTTCCGGCCAATCGGGGCCGAAGTGGGCGTGCCAGTCGTCGGGCGTCATGGGCAGCGCCGAGACCGGGTGGAGGAAACCGCCGACGGTCGTGGCCCGCTCGTACAGCGTGCGGTTGGCCGCCACCAACTGCCGTACGACGCCCGGCCGGTCGGGCGGTGCCGTGCGCATCAGGGAGAGCAGGCAGAGGAGTTCGCCCGCGGGCCTGCGCAGCAGAGGGGCGTGCAGGGCGCGGCCGGACAGCGGGCGGAGCTGGACCGTTCCGCAGGTACGCAGGCCGCGCTGGGCGTCCTCGGCGAGCAGGGCCGGGACGAAGGAGGCCACGGCCTGCTCGGGGAGCAGCAGGGTGAGCCACGGGTGCGGGCGCTGCCACTCGCCCGTGGCGCGCAGCAGCCGTTCGTCGCGGTCGAGGCGGTGCAGATATTCGGCGTACGACAGGTCCGCGATCTCCTCGGTGTCGCGGTCGTGGTCGAGGTCGCCGACCAACAGCTCGTCGTCGGCGGGCGGTTGGCCGCAGCACGGCGGGTCGGCGTGCGGCGCGACCGCCTCGATCATGTACTGCCAGCCGCCGCCGATCGCCGGTCGCGCCTGCCCCGTGACATGGCTGAAGCGCGCGTCGCGGGCCAGTCGCCGCTGGTCGGTGAGGTAGCCGGCGGGGGAGTCGTGGTAGAGGCGGTAGCGGCGCACCCGGGTCGGGGCGGGCACCAGGGCGAGGGTGGCGCTGACGATCAGCGCACACTGGCCGAGGCCCGCCAGGACGGCGCGGAACAGGTCCGGACGCCGGTCGGGCGCACAGGTCAGATGCTCGCCGGTGCCCGTGACGACCTCCAGCTCCCGCACCCGGTCGGCGACCAGCCCGTGCCGGTGGCTGGAGCCGCCGAAGCCGCCGGTGCTCAGCACCCCGCCGACGCTGCCGCCGAGGTGGTCGGGCAGCACCGGGGGTGTGAGCCCTTCGGCGAGGGCGGCCCGTACGACAGCGCGCCACGACGCTCCGGCCCCGGCGATCAGCGTCCGTTCACGCGGTATACAGCGCACCTCGTTCAGCGCGGTCATGTCGACGACGTAGCCGCCGTGCGCCTGCCCCTGCCCGTACAGCGCCTGTCCGCCGCCGCGGGCGGACACCGGCAGTCCGTGCGGACCGGCGAAGCAGAGGATTTCCTGTACGACCGCGGCGGACGGGGCGGTGAGGACGCCGAGCGGACGCGAGCCGACGATATGGCCGAAATCGACGGCCGCCTCCTGCACGACCGGAGTTCCGTTCATGCCACACGCTCCAGCGCGCCGAGGCCCGACTCCGATTCCGGGACCGTACCTTCGAAAATTTCGCTGAACACCCGGTGCTGGAGAAATCCGTGCTCCGCGTGCCGTTCGGCGATCAGCGCGGTGATCCGTTTCCGCACGTGCTCGGGGATGTGTTGCTCGTCGATGCTCCCGACGTCGAGGGAATACTTCGCGCAGCATTCGAGAACGGCCTCGAATCCGTTGACCGAGGCTGCCAGGAACCGTCGGCGCGGATCGCGCCAGAGCGCGGCCAGTTCATGGAGGAGGCCGGGACCGCAGGCGCCCGGGGTGAGCATCTCGTGAGCCCGGCGGGTCAGGGCGGCGACGTATTCGTCGCGCGCGGGCAGCGGGAGCAGACGGACCGTCAGCCGCCAGGACAGCTCGGGCCGGCGCGCGCACAGCTCCCGCAGCAGCGAGATCGAGCCACCCTCGACGAGCACCAGCGGGTGTGTGCGGGCCAGCCGCTCCACCAGCGCGACCAGCGCGTCCGTCGCCTCGGCCGCGGGCAGGTCGCCGTCGGCGAACGTCCGGTCGCCGAGCCAGTGCCGGTGCACACCGGGCACGTCGGCCCCGGCACGGGCACTGGTGGTGGCCAGGTCGGTGAAGCACTGCAGTCGGTCCGCGACGACGATCGGGGCACCGGTCGCCCGGGCCAGCTCGGTGGCCGCCGCGCTCTTGCCGACCCCGGTCGGCCCGGCGATCAGATGGACTGACGGGCGGGCGACGGGATGCGTTTCACTTTTGGCCATGACGGGACTCCCCTTCCGCTGGGTGTGCCGGAAAGCGCTTTTCACGCTACGCACCCGAGCCCCACGTACTCACCCAGCGATGTGCCCGGATCGGGCAAAGAGACAGCCATCTTCTTGTGGGTTTGTTAAAGGTTCAAGCGCATGGCGTGAGGCCTATAACTCCGGGCAGCTAATTGAGATGTGAGGCAGCGTCAGGAGCGTCCTCTTAACGAATTCTTGACGTGCCGCGATGAACCGACTGCAGAGGATTCCGTATGAACTCCGACATGCTGCTGGCCGCCGCCGAAGCCCTTCCCGGGCCCCGCGCCCACGCGCCCGCGAACCCCGCCACCGTCCTCGTCGGCTACGGCACCGACGAGGAGCTGACCCGGTTCGCCACCGACCCCCGCTGGGCCGTGCACGTCCCCGGCCACCCCGTCGAGGTCCGCCGCGCCATCGAGCACGCCGTACGGCGCGGCGAGCGGGCGTATGTACACGTCGCCGGCGACTCCAACGCCGAACCGCGCGGCGTGACCGAGGGCTTCGAGCTGGTCCGCGAGGGGCTGGACGGCGTGGTCGCCGCGGTCGGCGCCACCCTCGACCCCGTCCTGCGGGCCACGGCAGGGCTCGACCTGACCGTGCTCTACGCGGCCACCGTCCGGCCCTTCGACGAGGTCGGCCTGCGTACGGCCGTGCTGGCCGCCGACCACGCCGACGTGGTGCTCGTGGAGCCGGGCCAACCCGGCCTTTCGGCCCGCCACGTCGCCGAGACCCTCGTCCACGTACCGCACCGGCTGCTGGCCCTGGGCGGCGCGGACGGCCCGGACGAGGCCGCGCTCGCCCGGGCCGTCCGGGACTTCCTCAGGTGACCTGGGGTCTGTTCGCCGGACAGACCCTAGGGGCGCCCGCGCTGCGCCAGTGCGGCAAGGGTCGCGTCCAGGTCGGCGGGGCGTGGGCGGTTGTGGGGCAGCTTCGACAGCAGTGCGGCCATGCCGCAGGTGTTGGTGAGCGCCGAGAACACCAGGCCGCCCGCGATCCCCGCGGAGAGCAACTGCCAGGCCGGGTGCAGCAGCCCGAGGGCCAGACCGGCCAGCACGACCGTGCCCGCGGTGAAGCGCACCTGGCGCTCCATCGCCCACACGGTGCGCCCGCCCGACGCCGACCGGTCCAGCGCGTGCCCGCGCCCCGCCCAGCCCTGGGTGCCGCCGCTCAGGGTCATGGCCCGTATGCCGTGCCCGGCGAGGGTGCGGCACGCGTTCTCCGAGCGGGCGCCGGAGGCGCAGGCCACCAGGAGTTCGCCGGACAGCTGCCGCAGTGCGGGCAGCGCCCTGTCGAGCTGGTCCACCGGGATGTTCAGGGCCTGGGGCAGATGCCCGGCGGCGTACTCGCCCGGTGTGCGCACGTCGATGACCGTCAGCCCGGGCAGCCGGGTGCGGGCCTCGTCGGCGTCGATGACGGAGGGGTTGAGCTGGGGGTTCATGGGGAGTGAGATCCTTTCGGGGGAGGGGGTAAAATACCCCCAAGGGTATGTAGAGGAGTGATCGTGGAGCTGCAGTTCGAGGGCGATGACCTCAAGTCGGTGCTGAACCGTCTGCGCCGGGCGCAGGGGCAGATCTCCGGAGTGATCAAGATGATCGAGGAGGGCCGTGACTGCGACGACGTCGTCACTCAGCTCGCCGCCGCCTCCCGGGCCCTGGACCGGGCCGGGTTCGCGATCATCGCGACCGGGCTGCAGCAGTGCCTC
>JABFVM010000079.1 GCA_013362785.1 Streptomyces sp.
GGCGTACGGTCCTCGCTGACCCGGTCGAGCAGCTGCGGATCGTTCGTCACGGTCAGCCGCCTTAAGCTCTTGAGCACCTTCAGGCACTCGTGCCGCGCGGTGCTCGCCAGCCATGAGCCGGTCTTCTCGGGTTCCCGGATGCGCCCGAGGTGCTGGGCGAAGCGGAACCAGACGGTCTGGTACACCTCGTGGGCGTCGGCGTCACTGAGCCGGTGCGCGCGCACGACGGACCACACCAGTGGGCTCAGCCCCTCCACGAGCGCCTTCCAGGCCGCCGCGTCGCCGTCGACGGCGGACTGGACCAGCGCACCGACATCTGCTCGGTCCACAGCCCCACCCCTCGTGTACGGCAAGTCATCGTACGCCGCGGAGGGGGCGGTTCCGACCCTCATGACCGAGGAGCCGGCGGCTGGACGGAGACAGGGCGCCAGGTCGGGGGGTGAAGTGCCGGAACGTGCGCCCCCCGCACCTCCGCGAACCCGGAGTTCGCCGCGAGCATCTTGTACCGGGCGACCCGCGGGTCGCTCTCCTGCTGCGCGGTCATATGGGCGGCGATCATGCCGGCGACGAGCGGCGTGGCGAACGAGGTGCCGCTCCAGTGCGCGAACCCCTCGAACATCACCTGGTCGGGCTTGGTGGCGCCGCCGCCTTCCTCGCTCAACAGGCCGGTGTGGCGCGGGGACTGGCAGGTGCAGGCGTAGCCGAAGCCGTACCGGCAGGCGTCGTAGGTGGAGTGCTGGTAGATGTACGGCACGGGCGTGTCGAAGCCGGTGAGGACGCTGGTGAGGCGCTCGCCGGGCGCGTACACCTTGACCCAGCCGCCGTGGTTGCTGAAGCAGGCGCCGAACTCGCCGTCGCCGCGCAGCGCGCCGACCGACAGCACGGTGTCCTGATAGTCGGGCAGGTCGGCGTAGGCGGCGGGCCAGAACGGCGTGGCGCTGCCGTTGTTGCCGGCCGCGGCGACGAGCAGGGTGCGCTGGTCGCGCAGCTCCCGCATGAAGGCCTCGATGCCGATGAGGCCGTCGGTGCGGCCGTTGGAGGTGCCGGCGGACAGGCTCAGGATGTCGGGCCAGCCGCCCGCGTCCACGGCCTCGAAGAGCTTCTCGCCGAACTCGGACTCCAGGATGGCGCCCGCGTCGTTGAGGGAGTTGCGGACCGTGATGGTCGTGTTGGGTGCGACCGAGGCGACGAGGCCGGCGATGAACGTGCCGTGGCCGACGTACTGCTGGAGGACGCCGTCGTCGTCGCACTCCTTGATCTGGCCGTCGCCGTCGGTGTGCGCGAGCAGCGCTGCGGACCGGAAGTCGTGCATGAGCCCGGTGTCGACGACGAGGACGCCGACGGCGCTGCCCGCGTCGTAAGTGCCCTCGGCGGGCGCGGGGTTGAGGCCCTCGGCCTGCGCGACGGGCACCGGCTCGTCGCCGGGACAGGAGTTCACCGCGATCGACACCAGGTGGTTGCGGCTGACCAGCCGGCGTCCGGCCCGGCCCTCGGTCTCGCGCAGGGCGCGCAGGGCGTGTGCGACGGGGCGGTCGCCGCGCCGGTCGCCCTCGCCGGGGTCGCCGACCTGGATACGGGTGATGCCCGACCGGTTGGTCTGCGGGCTCGCGCGGCGCACGTTGTCCTGGACCAGGTCGGGTTCGGCGGTGAAGTGGGCCCGTACGGTGTCCTCGACGAGGGTGGCGTCGTCGCCGTCGCGGACCAGTACGTAGCCCTTCTCGTAGATGAACTCCGCCGAGTCGTCCGGTCCCATCGCGAGGGGAACGTCGGGCATGGAGCGTTGGATCTGCTCGAACTGCTCGTGGAATCGCTGTGGTGCCATGGCGGGTCCTCCCCCTGAGGCGGCGTTCGTCAGTCAGAGCCGTGCGGTCGCTGATTGATACAGCGCCAAACCGGTGTGGCACGGTTCCGTGGCAACTACCATCCGTGGAGTGACAGCGGGAAGCGACTCTGTTCTCGAACTGCTGCCGATGGTGTTCGCCGCCCCGAACGATGCGCTGGCCAGGGCGGAAGGGGTGCTCGACGCCGATCCGTCGCCGTGGCACGCCTCCGTCGCCCACCAGGTGATCGGCATCTGGCAGCGGGACTGG
>JABFVM010000046.1 GCA_013362785.1 Streptomyces sp.
TCTACCTCTCTGACAGCATCACGGACCCCTTCACACAGGAGACCCTCATGTCCGAGAGCACCGCCTCCGTTCCGTCCGCCACCGCCGGCACCGTCGTCGCCGAGTCCACGACCGCCCGCGGCCGCCGGGCCCGT
The DNA here is from genome assembly GCA_013362785.1 of Streptomyces sp. GTDB lineage: Bacteria > Actinomycetota > Actinomycetes > Streptomycetales > Streptomycetaceae > Streptomyces. Next base: position 135 of record JABFVM010000046.1, read on the forward strand.
ATCGCCCTGCGCGGTCTGCAGGTGCTGCTCGCGCTCTTCATGGGCATCGCGAGCGCCCTGCCCAAGCTGATCGCGCACTCCTCGGCGGCGGACACGTTCAACGAGCTCGGCTGGGGCAGCGCGGGTATGTACACCATCGGTGCCCTCGAACTGGCCGGAGCGATCGCGCTGTTGATCCCGGTGCTTCAGTCCCTGGCGGCCATGGCGTTCATCGCGCTGATGGTGGGCGCGTTCATCGTCCAGGTCGCCGCCTTCGACGCGCAGTACGCGGCGACGCCGATCATCCTGATCGTGCCGTTCGCCCTGATCGCCTGGGCCCGGCGCAGCTCCAACGCGGATCTGCTGCGGCTGGTACGGCGACGCGCGTGACCCGGCGAAGACGGCGGTGGCGTCCGGCAGCCCGAGCTTCCTCGGCCTGCCGGACGCCACCGCCGTATGTCACAGGGCCCCGCCGTATGTCACTGTCCGTGCGGTCGGCCCGCTCCGCCGCCCATGAGGCCGCGCAGGCGTTCCAGCTCGCGGCGGTCCCGCTTGGTGGGGCGGCCCGTGCCGCGGTCGCGGATGCCGGCCGGGGCGACGGCCTCGCGCGGCGGGGGAGGAGGCGAGTTGTCGACAAAGCACTGGGCCGCGACCGGTGCGCCGACCCGCTTGCGGATGAGCCGCTTGACGATGACGATCCGCTCGCGGTTCTCCTGCCGCAGGCGCACCTCGTCGCCGATGCGCAGGGTGTGGGAGGGCTTCACGTTCTGGCCGTTCACACGCACATGCCCGCCCTTGCAGGCGGTGGCACCCAGGGAGCGGGTCTTGACCAGGCGTACCGCCCAGATCCAGCTGTCGATCCGCACGGACTCGCCGTTCTGCGCACCGGCGGCCTCGGCGGCGGCCACGGCGGCGGCGATCTTCGGGTCGACGGCCTGCTCGGCCTTCGCCGCATCCGGCCGCGCTGCCTCGGCCACGTCGCCTGTCGTCTCGCCGGTCGCCTCGCCGGTCGTCCCCTCGTCATCCTCGGAAGCCATGCCTCGACCTTAGTCCCCGTACGGTGACCTCGGCCGCCGTTAAAACCGCCGCGGCCTTACGGTGGAGCCGTGGACGCCCTCGCTGAGCTCGACCGGCGGATCGCGGGTTGCCGGGCCTGCCCGCGGCTGGTGGCCTGGCGTGAGGAGGTGGCCCGCACCAGGCGCGCCGCCTTCGCCGACCAGACGTACTGGGGCCGGCCGGTCCCGGGCTTCGGCCCGCCGGACGCCCGGCTGCTGATCGTCGGGCTCGCCCCGGCCGCGCACGGGGGCAACCGCACGGGCCGGATGTTCACCGGCGACCGCTCCGGGGACGTGCTGTACCAGGCGCTGTACGACGTGGGCCTCGCCTCGCAGCCCACGTCGGTCGCCGTGGACGACGGCCTGGAACTGCACGGCGTCCGGGTCACGTCCCCGGTGCACTGCGCTCCGCCCGCCAACAAACCCACCCCGGGGGAGCGGGAGACCTGCCGGCCCTGGCTGGTGCGGGAGCTGCGGCTGCTGCGGCCGACGGTGCGCGCGGTCGTCGTACTGGGCGCCTTCGGCTGGCAGGCGACGCTGCCCGCGCTGGCGGAGGCGGGGTGGCAGGTGCCCCGGCCACGACCGGCGTTCGCACACGGGGCGCGGGTCACGCTCGACGGCCCGGTCGATCCACACGGCCCCGACGGTCCGGACGGCCCCGACGGCCCGCACAGCCCCGACGGCCCGCACAGCCCCGACGGTCCGGACGGCCCCGATGGCCCGCACAGCCCCGATGGTCCGGACGGCCCCGACGGCCCGCACGGCCTCGGCAAGCTGGATCTCTTCGGCTGCTTCCATGTCAGCCAGCGCAACACCTTCACCGGCCGGCTCACTCCGGAGATGCTGCGGGACGTGCTCGGTGCGGCGGCGGAGGCGGCCGGGCTGAAATGAAGGGGCGGGCGTGGCGGTAAGGGCGTTACGG
>JABFVM010000392.1 GCA_013362785.1 Streptomyces sp.
CGTCAACGACGTCGACGAGGCCGTGGCCGAGGCGGCCGTGAAGTCCATCGCCGAGGCGGGCGGCACGGCCGTCGCCGAGGTCGTCCCGGTCGGCACCACCGAGGCGGCGGACCGGCTGGTGAACCGCGCGGTGGAGGAGTTCGGGCGGCTCGACGTCCTGGTCACCAACGCCGGCATCCTGCGCGACAAGGTGCTGTGGAAGATGTCCGACGACGACTTCGACGCGGTGATCACCACCCACCTCAAGGGCACCTTCACCTGCGCCCGCGCCGCCGCCGTCCGGATGCGCGAGCAGGGCGAGGGCGGCACCCTGATCCTGGTCGGCTCCCCGGCCGGGCAGCGCGGCAACTTCGGGCAGACGAACTACTCCGCCGCCAAGGCCGGCATCGCCGCCTTCGCCCGCACCTGGTCGATGGAGCTGGGCCGGGCGAACATCACCGTCAACGCGATCGTGCCGGTCGCCGCGACCGCGATGACCGAGACCATCCCCGCCTTCGCCCCGTACATCGAGGCCATGAAGAACGGCGAGCCGCTGCCCGACTTCCTGCGCAAGGGCGAGGGCTTCGGCACCCCCGAGGACTGCGCGGCCCTGGTGCCGTTCCTCGCCTCCGAGGCGGCCCGCGGCATCACCGGTCAGGCCATCGGCATCGGCGGTGACAAGGTGGCACTCTGGTCGCATCCGCAGGAGATCGCGGCGGCGTTCGCGGACGGCGGCTGGAGCCCCGAGGCGCTGGCCGACGTCTGGCCCACCTCGGTCGGCGCCGAACTCCAGTCGGTCGGCGTTCCGGCGCCCAAGTTCCCGGAGGCGTGATGCCCCCCTCGCTGAACCTCGACGAACTCGTCGCGATCGACGTCCACACCCACGCGGAGGTCTCCTCCAAGGGCCACTCCTCCCTGGACGACGATCTGCACGACGCCTCCTCCGCCTACTTCAAGGTCGAGGGCAAGCGGAAGCCGACCCTTGAGGAGACCGCCGCCCACTACCGCGAACGGAAGATGGCCGCCGTGATCTTCACGGTCGACGCCGAGTCCGCGACCGGCACGGCCCCGGTCCCCAACGAGGAGGTCGCCGAGGCGGCCGCCGCCAACGCGGACGTCCTCATCCCCTTCGCGTCCATCGACCCCTTCCGCGGCCGGGCGGGCGTGAAGCAGGCCCGGCGCCTGGTCGAGGAGTACGGGGTGAAGGGCTTCAAGTTCCACCCCAGCATCCAGGGCTTCTTCCCCAACGACCGCTCGGTGGCGTACGACCTCTACGAGGTGATCGAGGAGACCGGCACCATCGCCCTGTTCCACACCGGCCAGACGGGCATCGGCGCGGGAGTGCCGGGAGGCGGCGGGATCCGCCTGAAGTACTCCAACCCCCTGCACGTGGACGACGTGGCCGCCGACTTCCCGCATCTGAAGATCATCCTGGCGCACCCGTCCTTCCCCTGGCAGGACGAGGCCCTCGCCGTCGCCACACACAAGCCCGGCGTGCACATCGACCTCTCCGGTTGGTCGCCGAAGTACTTCCCGCCCCAGCTGGTGCAGTACGCGAACACCCTGCTCAAGGACAAGGTCCTCTTCGGCTCCGACTTCCCCGTCCTCACCCCCGACCGCTGGCTCGCCGACTTCGCGAAGCTGTCGATCAAGGACGAGGTCAGGCCGAAGATCCTCAAGGAGAACGCCGCCCGGCTGCTCGGGCTGACGAAACCGTAAGGGGCGTGACATGCGCAACGAGGGACTGGGGTCGTGGCCCGCACGCCGGGCCCGCAAGACTCCGCATCGCACGGCCCTGATCCACGGCGGGACGTCCGTCGACTACGCCACGCTGTACGACCGCACCACCCGCCTCGCACACGCCCTGCGCGAGCGGGGTGTCCGACGCGGCGACCGCATCGCCTACCTCGGCCCGAACCACCCCTCCTTCCTGGAGACCCTGTTCGCGGCCGGCACGCTCGGCGCGGTCTTCGTCCCGCTCAACACCCGCCTCGCCGGACCCGAGATCGCCTACCAGCTCGCCGACTCCGGCGCCAAGGCCCTCGTCTACGGCCCCTCGCACGCGGGACTCGTCGCCGGACTGCCGGGCAACACCGACGTCCGTACGTATCTGGAGGTCGGCGCCGAGTACGACGACGCGGTCGCGGACGCCGTGGACGAGCCGATCGATGAGCCCGTCGCGGCCGACGACACCTGCCTCATCCTGTACACCTCCGGTACGACGGGCCGCCCCAAGGGCGCGATGCTGACGCACGCCAACGCCACCTGGAACGCCGTCAACTTCCTGATCGACAAGGACCTCCACGCCGACGAGCGGGCCCTGGTCTCGGCCCCGCTGTTCCATATCGCGGGCCTCACCGTGCTCACCCTGCCGGTACTGCTGAAGGGCGGCACCTGTGTCCTCGTCGAGGCCTTCGAGCCCGGCGGGACCCTGGAACTGATCGAACGGCACCGGATCACCTACATGTTCGGGGTGCCGGCGATGTTCGAGCAGGTCGCCCGCCATCCGCACTGGGCGGTCGCGGACCTGTCCAGTCTGCGCATGCTCAGCTGCGGCGGCGCCCCGGTGCCGACGCCGCTCATCGAGGCCTACCAGACCCGCGGTCTGACCTTCCTCCAGGGCTACGGGATGACCGAGGCGCTCGGGGTGCTCTTCCTCGACGGGGAGCACTCGGTCAGCAAGACGGGCTCGGCCGGCGTCCCGCACTTCTTCAGCGACGTACGGGTCGTCGGACCCGACCTCGGCCCGGTCACGCCGGGGGAGAACGGTGAGGTGCTGGTGCGCGGGCCCAGCGTGATGCGCGGCTACTGGGGGCTGCCCGAGGAGACGGCCGCCTCCTTCGTGGACGGCTGGTTCCGCACCGGGGACGCGGCCCGCGTCGACGAGGACGGCTACGTCTACATCGTCGACCGCATCAAGGACATGATCATCTCCGGCGGCGAGAACATCTACCCCGCCGAGATCGAGGACCTGCTCCTCGCCCACCCGGACATCGTGGAGTGCGCGGTGATCGGGGTGCCCGACGACAAGTGGGGCGAGGTGCCGCGCGCCGTCGTCGTCCCCCGCGAGGGGGCCACCCCCGACCCGGACGAGATCCTCGCGTCCCTCTCCGGCCGCCTCGCCAAGTACAAGATCCCCAAATCGGTGGTCCTCGCGGACGAACTCCCGCGCACCGCCTCCGGAAAACTCCTCAAGTCCCGTGTCCGTACCCGGTACGGCAACAGTTAAGGAACCGCATGAGCATCACCGTGAACGGCCTCGACGAACTGAAGAAGCTCGCCGGCGGCGACCTCGGCGCCAGCGAGTGGATCGAGGTCACCCAGGAGCGCATCAACACCTTCGCCGACGCCACGGGCGACCACCAGTGGATCCACGTGGACCCCGAGAAGGCCGCCGAGGGCCCGTTCGGCGCTCCCATCGCCCACGGCTACCTCACCCTCTCCCTCTTCATCCCCCTGTTCACCGAGCTCCTCGACGTCCAGGGCGTCACCACGAAGGTCAACTACGGCCTCAACAAGGTCCGTTTCCCCTCACCGGTCAAGGTCGGCTCCCGCATCCGCCTGGTCGGAAAGCTGGCGGAGGTCGAGGAGGTGCCGGGCGGCGTCCAGATCACCGTCGACGGCACCATAGAGATCGACGGCGGCGGGAAGCCCGCCGCCGTCCTGCAGAGCCTGTCACGCTTCTACGCCTGACCCTCAGCCCTGCTCGTAGGCGCACACGCTGCGTTGCGGCAGGGCGAACAGGCCAGGATGAGCAGGTGACGCTTCGTCAGGCGCCTGCCACGTCGACGAATACGGGGTTCGAATAGAACCACGTGTCCGCCCACGGGTCACCGTTCCCGGGCTCGTGCGGGATCGGACCGTGCGGGTCCACCGACGCGCCCAGGTAGCCCGCGCCGTGCCGCTTGCCGTCGCTGCCGCGCAGCCGCACATAGAACGGCTCGCTCCCGGCGGTCAGCGGGATGCGCAGGGTGTACGTCCCCTTGCGGCCGCTCACATCCTTCGTCTGCACGACCTTGGTGTCGGGCGCCCGCCAGACGTCCCGGTCCGCCACCGGACCGCGCACCGCGCCCCGGATGACGTCCACGTGCGCCAACTCCGGGACGACTCCCTGGGCGTTGGGCCGGGACGCGGTCGTGACCGTCACGTACAGCGTGAGCCTCTCGCCCTTGCGCACCCGCAGCCTGCCGCCCAGCGTGACGCCCCGGCCGAAGTCGCAGTCCCGCCTGAGGCGCACGTCCAGGCCGTCCAGCAGATGCCCGTGGTCGAGCCAGACCCGGCCCGCGCGCAGGCCCGCCATCACCGCGCGGTACCCGTACCGGGTCACACCGACGTGGGTCCGGCTGAACTGGCCCGGCCAGAAGTCGCTGCCCGGCTGCGGGCTGTCGGTGTTCACCGGGTCGGGGAGCCGGCCGGTGGTGTCGAAGTTCTGGCCGGCCGGCCAGTCGCCGTTCTTCCAGGTGTCGAAGACGATGCGGTGCGCGTCGGAGTTGGTGGTGATCGAGAACAGCCTGCCCTCGGCCAGCATCGAGTCCCACAGACCGCCGACCGTCGCCGTCGCCCAGTCGAAGCCGCCGTACGTCAGGAACGCCTCCGCCGGGTAGCCCGGCCAGGACTGCGCCGACGGCTTGTTCTCGTACTCGCCGCGCATCGACGTGGCACCGCGCCAGCCGGGGATCGCCGCGCCCTGGGCGCCGGGCGCGCCCTCCATGCCGATCATGATCTCGGGGGCCGCGTCCCGCCAGGCCCGCATCTCGTGCGGCGAGTCGATGCCCAGACGCAGCGGGTGGTTGGCGAGCACGAGCACGTCGTCGACCTGGCCGGTGCGGCGCTGTTCGGCCAGCCACTGGATGGCCTTGACGGCGTGCGCCTCGTTGCGGGCGGTGTCCGCTGCTCCGGCGGCGCCCTCGGTGTAGCCGAGCAGCTTGCCGTCGTAGGCGCTCTCGAACCTCGTGAGCACATCGACCTCGTTCGGGCCGGGCGCCGTGAAGACGGTGCAGTGCTCGGCGGCCGGGATGTACCACTCCAGGCCCTGGAAGATCAGCTGGCGCGGGTTCTCGGCACGCGCCTTGAGGATCTCCTGGTGCTCCAGCTGGGCGCCGTACTTGGCGTGCCCGAAGTTGGAGTGCTCGGTGAACACCATCCAGTCCAGGCCGTACTTGGCGCCCGCGGCGGCCAGCTGGGAGAACGTGTACTTGGCGTCGTGGCTGTACACGCTGTGGATGTGGTGGTCGCCGACGAGGTAGGCGAGCCGGGGGTCGTCGCCGCCCAGGCGCCGGTCGGACGCGGCCGAGGCCGAGGCGGACGACGCCGCCGCGGGCACGGCCGCGCCGCCCAGCGCGAACGCGGCGCCGAACAGGCCCGCGCGGCGCAGGAGTCCGCGTCTGGAGACGCCCTGCGGATCGAGGTCGGCGGGGGAGACGGAGGGATCGGCCCAGGTGGGCAGCTGCTGCTCGGTCATGGTCATCCTCGGCAGGGTCAGTGGTTCATGAAGGACGTGACGGGCAGCGCCCGTTCGACTATGCGGACGTCGCCGAGGCGGCCGTACAGGATCTGGTCGATCCTGCCGCCGTACTCGTAGCCGCCGAGCAGCCACGGCAGGCCGACCGAGGTGAGGCCGATCGCGGTGGCGTGCGGGTTGCGGGCCACGGGGCAGCCCTGGACGTACAGCGTGGTGTGCCGGCCGTCGTTGACGACGGCGACGTGCCACCAGGTCTCCCGCGCGGTCTCGTCGCCCCAGTTGGTGGCGATGCCCTGCTGGTTGAGCGGCCGCACCGCCCACTGCGGGCCGGGCCCGTCGGACAGGGACAGCGTGGCGAGCGGCTCGTCGGGGTCGCCCTCGGTCTTGCCGGCGGCGCCGCCCGTGCCCGTACGGCCGACCAGTCCGGCCCAGGCGTGGTGCGAGGCGTCCCAGTCGGCGGGGAGCCGGTAGAACGCCTCGATGGTGTAGCCGTTCCTGAAGGTCGCCGAGTTGAGCGGGGCGCCGTCGACCGTGCGCAGATACGCGCCCTTCAGCGGGGACTTGAAGCCGGTGAACTCCAGGCTGCCGTGCCCGGGCTGGTCGGGGTGGTGGTCGGCGGACCAGCCGAGCGTGCCGCCGCCGACGGAGACCACGGTGAGGTCGTTGCCGCGGCCGGACAGGTCGCGGACGGTGCCGGAGACGGCGGAGTCGAAGCGCCAGTAGGCTGCCGTGCCCCGGACCAGCATCTTCGACGCGGGGCGCGCCGGGCGGGCCGGCACCGGGTCGAAGCCGGAGAAGCGGTCCGCGAAGTCGATGTCGACGGAGAACCGGTCGGCGTCGCCGCTGAGTTCGATCTCCTGCCGCTCCAGCTCGTTCAGGCCCTTCGCGGCCCGGCCCAGGATCCACGGGGAGACCGTCTCGACGTCGATGACGCCGCGGTCCAGGTCGAAGCGGTAGAGGCGGATCATCGCCGCGCCGCCGAAGTAGCGGTTCTGGTAGTTCGTCAGATGCAGATGGACGTCGTTGCCCGCCGCGTTCTTGCGGGTGGCCCGGCCCGCCGGCCAGTAGTGGCCGTTGAGGGTGAGGAAGATCTGGTCGTGGTCCTTGACCAGCTGGTCCCACAGCTGCTGACCGTAGGCCGACAACGTGTCGTCCTCGATGACCAGCTCGTGCGTGGTGAGGATGACGGGCGTCTTCGGGTGCCGGGCCAGGACATCCTTCGCCCAGGCGTAGCCCTGGGCCGACAGCCGCCAGTCCAGCGCGAGCACCATCCACTCACGGCCGGCCGCCCGGAACAGGTGGTAGGTGTTGTAGCCGTCCGAAGAGGCGCCCCCGAAGGTGGACCTGCCCTGGAAGCGGCGCGGTCCGAACGTGTCCAGGTACGGCGTCGGGCCGCGCTGGTCGTTCGTGGACGACTTCACGTCGTGGTTGCCGGCCAGGACGCTGTAGCCGACGCCCCGCCGGTCGAGCAGCTCGAACGCCTCGCCGATCGCGGCGAACTCGTCCTTCGCGCCGTTCTCGGTGAGGTCGCCCAGGTGGGACAGGAACACGATGTTCTCGTCCCGGCCGTGCTCCAGCAGATAGCGCAGGGACGCCTGGACCGGGGCGGCGTTGATGCTCGGCCCGTCGAAGAGGTACTGGGTGTCGGGCATCACGGCCAGCGTGAAGCGACGGCTGTTCGAGTCGGGCCGCCAGTCGGCGGACACGGCCTCGGTGGACACGGTCTCGGCGGGCGCGGCCTCGGCGACCGCCGGGACGGCGACCGAGGCCGTCGCGGCGGCACCTAGCAGCGCGGTGGCCCGGAGGAAGCCGCGTCGTCCGGCGCCGGCCTGCGCGGCCTCGCCCTGGGCGTGGTCATGCGAAGTACACACGTGTGCTCCGTGAAGGGTGACAGGGGAGAGGAGGCGTGGGGGGCGTGAGGGAGAAGGCGTGGGGGAGTCAGAGAACGCGCAGGGTCCAGCTCCAGCGGTGGATGCCCGGTGAGACGCGGTAGGAGGGGAAGGTGTCGGGGCCGCACGACGCCGTGCCGAGTCCCCGGTGCGCGGCGTCGATGTGCACCACACAGCCGGGCCGCGGCACCAGTTCGTCGTGGTGCGCGGCGGCCGTCAGGTCCTCGGCCCGGTAGCGGGTCACGGAGACCTGGCGCGGTTCGTCCAGCGCGACGGAGAGTCCGGTGGCGTCCGGCGCCGACAGTGTGAACCGCCGTACGCCGTGCCGGCCGCCGCTCTCCTGCGGACGCAGATAGGGGGTGAACAACTCCTCGACGGGGACCCGGTGATGGCCGACGGGCGCGCCCGCGGCGCGGTCGGGGTACGACTCCCAGGGGCCCTGCCCGAACCACTCCAGCAGGTCGAGTCCGGCGACCGTCTCGAAGACCGTGCCGACCCTCGCCACGTCGTCGAACGCCTCCGGCAGCTCGGCCTCCTCGTCCACGCGGACCCCGCCCTCGACGGGCGTGAGCACCTGCCGGTGCCGTACGACACCGGTCGTGCCCGCGTATTCTGCCTCCACCGTCAGGCGTCCGGCGTCCTCACGCACGGCCACGGCCTTGCGCACCAACGCGTCGAGACCCCAGCTCCGCCAGCGCCCGGCCATACCGCCCAACTCGTCGTTGTCGGTGGGCGCCCGCCACAGGGAGAGCGTGGGCGCGGCCGTCAGCAGCGGATGGACCAGGAGACCCTCGCCGTCGAGCCGGACCCGCCGCTCCACAGGAGTGTCCTGGACCGGAGCCGGCCCGCGCAGCCGCACCTGCGGTACGCACACCTCGGTGCCGCGCGGCGCCCACGGCTGGTCCTCGGCCACCGTCACCCGCAGCGTCAGCCAGGCCTCGCCCCCGTCGCGCGGCACCTCGAAGGGCAGCGGTACGGCGGCCGTCTCGCCCGGGCACAGGCTCGGCAGTGCGGCCGGCGCGGTCAGCGTCGTACCGTCGGCGAGTTCCAGCCGCCACTCGCCGGCCAGCCAGTCCAGGCCGCGGAAGTGCTGGTGGTTGCCCAGCACGATGCCCTCGTGCCGGTAGCACTCGATGCGCACCGGCGCCGCGATCTCCCGGTGCTCGTACATCGCCGGCTTGGGCGTGCGGTCGGGAAACACCACGCCGTCCGCGATGAACGCGCCGTCATGCAGGGGCTCGCCGAAGTCGCCGCCGTACGCCCATCGGTACCCGGGCGCGGCGACACCGTTGTCATGGAGCCCGGCGCCCCCACGCCCGGCCGGTCTTCCGTCGCTCACGCGCTGAAGAATTCCGTGGTCCCAGAACTCCCAGATGAACCCGCCCTGAAGACCTGGGGTGGCCTCGATGGCAGCCCAGTGGTCGGCCAGCGTGCCGTTGCTGTTGCCCATGGCGTGCGAGTACTCGCACTGGATGAGCGGCCTGGTCTGCTCACCGGAGAGCGCGTGGGCGACGCAGTCCTCCAGCGGCGCGTACATCGGGCAGGCGATGTCGGAGGCCAGATCCGGGTTCGCCCAGCCGAGCTTGGCGGCGCCCTCGTACTGGATCGGCCGGGTCGGGTCGTGCCGGTGCACCCAGCCGGCCGCCGCGTCGTGGCCCGCGCCGTAGTCGGACTCGTTGCCCAGTGACCAGACGATGACCGACGGGTGGTTCTTGTCGCGCAGCACCATCCGCGAGACACGGTCCACGAAGGCGTTCAGATAGCGCGGGTCGTCGGCGATCTC
>JABFVM010000474.1 GCA_013362785.1 Streptomyces sp.
GACGCCGCCCCAGGTGTCCCGGTGGTTGAGCGTGATCACCAGCTCGGGCCGGTGCCGGCGGATCGCGGCGGCGATGTCGCGGCGCAGCGCGGTGCCGTACTCGATCACACCGTCCTGGTGGTCGAGGAACTCCACCGCGGTCACGCCCACGACGGCGGCGCTGGCCCGCTGCTCGCGCTCCCGCAGCGGGCCGCACTTCGCGGGCTCCAGCGTGTCGATGCCGGCCTCGCCCCGGGACGCCAGGACGTACGTGACCTCACGGCCTCCGTCCGTCCATCCGGCGATCGCCGCCGAGCAGCCGTACTCAAGGTCGTCCGGGTGCGCGACGACGGCCAGTGCGCGCCGCCAGTCGTCGGGCATGGGCTTCAGCTGAGTGATCGCCGGCTCGGTCATGCCCGCACCCTAACGTGTCACACCGACATCACGCTTCGTCACGGGTGAGCGCGAGCAGCCGGTCCAGGACCCGGGGCCCGCCGGCCCTCACGCCGTCGTGCTCGAACTCGTCGGTGACCCAGGTCCGCAGACCGCGGATGGCACGGGCGGTGGCGAGGGAGTGGGCGGTGTCGACGTACATGTCGTCGTGGTAGACGGCCGCGGCGACCGGCACCTCGTTGGCGGCGAGGCGCGCGGAGTCGTACAGGGGCGTCCAGTCTGTGCGGGCGGCGAGGAGGTCGGCGGTCTCGCGCAGCGGGCGCAGGGACGGGTCGCTGTCGAACATCCAGGGGTGGATGGTCTCGCCGGTGAACAGCAGCGGTCCGTCGCCCGCGAGCGTCTTGGCCGCGTCGAACTGCGGGAACTCGGCGCGCACACGCTCGGCGGACCAGGCGGTGGGGCGGGTGTCCTGGCCGTAGATCGACTCGTGGACGAGGGCGTACAGCGGGTGGCTCGCGTACGACAGCAGGCCCTGGGCCTCCTCCTGGAAGGCGTCCGAGAGGGCCGGGCCCTGGGGGGTGCGGACGAAGGCGTCTTCCAGGAGGTAGTGCAGGCGGTGGCTGCCCTCGCTGCTGCCGAGGATGATGCCGAGGGACTGGAAGGCCTCGGCGGTGAGGCGGTAGCCGTTCGGCAGGACCACGTCGTGCGCGAGGAGGTGGTCGGCGATGCGGCGGGCCCGCTCGACGTCCTGCGGGTAGCGGGCGTAGTGCGCGGCGACCTTGCGCTCGATGCGCGGGAAGGCGGCGCGGTAGACGTCGTCGGCGTGGGCGTCGAGCGAGGGCAGGCCGCCGGTGATGACGGCGGCGGTCAGGCCCTCGGGGGCGGTCGAGAGGTAGTTGACCGTGCAGAAGCCGCCGAAGCTCTGGCCGAGGACGGTCCAGGGGGCGCCGCCGGTCACCTCGCGGCGGATCGCCTCGCAGTCGCGGACGATCGCGTCGGCACGGAAGTGCGTGAGGTAGTCGGCCTGGGCGGCGGGGCCGCCGCGCAGCGGGAGCGTCTGCCGGTTGGCGGGCGTGGAGTGGCCGGTGCCGCGCTGGTCGAGGAGCAGGACGCGGTACTCCTTCAGCGCGCGGCCGAGCCAGGCGCCCCTGCCGACGAAGCGGTTCGCGCCGAAACCGGGGCCGCCCTGGAGGTAGACCAGCCACGGCAGGTCCTGGTGCGCCTTGTCGTTCGCGACAACCTCACGGGCGTAGAGCTCGATCGTCTCCCCCGTCGGGGCGGCGTGGTCGAGGGGCACGGTGAAGTGGCGGTCGGTGAGGACGACGCCGGGCTGGCGGTAGCTGACGGTCAACAGGGCTCCCGGGACGCAGGGTTTTCTGGCCGCGTCCCAGTTGAGCACATGTTCGTCCGCCGACCGAGCCCCAGGATCATGAAATCGTACTGAATGGCGGATCAGCGGGCCGAGAGGCTGGACCGGCGCACCACCAGCTCCGGCTGGAGTACGACACGCCGGTGCTCGTGTCTCCTGGTCCCGGTCTCCTCCTCCGTCTCCTCCAGCAGCATCTCCGCGGCGAGGGTGCCCATGGTGACGGCGGGCTGCCGTACGGAGGTGAGGGGGACGGCCGCGGCGGCGGCGAACTCGATGTCGTCGTAGCCGACGATCGCGAGGTCGTCGGGGACGCCGACGCCCGCGGCGTACATGGCCTGGAGGACGCCTAGGGCGAGCAGGTCGTTGGCGCAGAAGACGGCGGTGGGGCGCTCGGCGAGGCCGAGCAGGCGGGCGCCGGCGTCCCGGCCCGCGGCGACGTCGAGCCGTTCGGTGGGCAGCTCGCGCAGGGAGTCGGGGCCGAGGCCGGCCTCCCGCAGCGCGTTCAGGGCGCCGGTGCGGCGGTCGCGGACCTGGTTGAGGCCGGGCGGGCCGCTGACGTAGGCGATGGAGCGGTGCCCGGCGTCGACGAGATGGCGTACGGCGAGCGCACCGCCCGCGACGTCGTCCACGGAGACCGAGCACTCGGTGGTGCCCTCGGCGACCCGGTCGACGAGGACGAAGGGGATGTTGTGCCGCCGGAACGTCTCGATGTTGCGGCCGGTGGCGTCGGCGGGGGTGAGCAGCACGCCGCGTACCCGCTGTTCGGCGAAGAGCGACAGGTAGTCGGCCTCCTCGCTGGGGCTCTGCGCGCTGTTGCAGACCATCACGCCGAGCCCGGCGTCGCGTGCGGTGCGCTCGGCGCCGCGCGCCACGTCGACGAAGAAGGGGTTGCCCATGTCGAGGACGAGCAGGCCCATGATCCGGCTGCGGCCCGCGCGCAGTTGACGGGCGGACTCGCTGCGGACATAGCCCAGCCGGTCTATCGCGGACTGCACCCGCGCCCGGGTCTCGGTCGCGACCGTGTCAGGACGGTTGATGACGTTCGAGACCGTACCGACGGAGACTCCGGCGGCGCGAGCGACGTCCTTGATACCCACCGACTGGGCCATCGGGCAGGGACCTCCAGGGAGACAGTTGAGACGTGGGGCGGCGGGAAGGCCTTCACATTACCGTCAAGCCGCCCACAACGGCTGCGATCAGGCAGGCAGACGGAAGTTGAGGTTGCGCAGCGCCGAGGGCGTCGTACCGGTGGACTTCTCCTGGTACATGATCGACAGGAAGTTGTCCTGACCGACGCGTGTCTCGTCGATGACGACCTCGCCGAACGCGTTCAGCCCGGCCGTTACTCCGTCGTACAGGACCGACCAGTCCGTGTACCCGGAGGCCTTGGAGGCTCCGGCTATCCGGCAGAACGGGAAGATCGCGTACGCGTTGTCGTACTTGTCCAGGATCAGCTTGGTGCGCTGGCTGGAGTTCAGCGGGACCGGGATCTCGGTCTTCTGCCAGCCGCCCGAGGAGTTCTTGCGCAGGTGGAAGGCGCGGCCGTTGGCGGTGCGGTCGGCTACGTAGTCGGTGGTGCACTGCCCGAACCGGCCGGGGACGTAGCTGATGATCGCGTGCGGCAGGCCGGCGGAGTCGGTGAACTGGCTCTCCTGGTTCATCAGGGAGTGGTCCGGGTTGAGGGCGTCGATCACCAGGCCGCTGTCGGTGACGGCGACCTTGTCGGAGCCGCCGGTGGTGCCGACGACGGTGCCGGCGTTGTTGCGCCAGGTGCGGCCGCGGTCGTCGGAGTAGACGTAGCCGGTGTCGTGGTTGGTGATGCCGCCGCCGTTGCACATCACGGCGCCGTTCTGCTCGCGCCAGGTGAAGAAGGAGTGCAGTCGGCCGTTCCGGTCGTAGTCGATGCCGTGCAGGTACATGTTGCGGGCCGTTGAGGAGCCGTGCTCGCTGGTGTACGTCCCCGTGGAGCTGCTCCACTCCCCCAGGTTGGTCCAGGCCGAACCGTCGTATTCGGCCAGGGCGTTGCGGCCGTTGCCGGATACGGCGACGCGGTAGCTGAGCTGGAGCCTGCCGTCGGGGGTGGAGACGAACTGCGGGTAGGTGAACTGCGAGGTGAGGGCGAGGCCGTCCAGGGTGGACTGGGGGGCGCCGAAGCGGCTCGCGGTCCAGCTCAGGCCGGCCGGATTGTCCACGAGACCGGCGACCGACTTGACGTAGGTGAAGCCGTCGCTGTGCGAGTCCATGTTGAGGTGGAGGCGCCCGTCGACCTTGGAGATTCCCATCGAGATCACGTTGTGGGAGTCGTTGTAGCGCAGGGTGTGGCCGACCTTCACCGTGGACCAGGTGCCGGCGCCGAGGGCGCGGCGGGCCACGACGGCGCCTCGGTCGGCGGTGTACCAGACGGCGTACTGGTAGCCCTTGTAGGTCAGCAGCCCGTTCTTCTGGAAGGCGTTGTTGTTGACCAGGCCGTCGTACGACACGAAGAAGATGGCCTGCGTGTCGAGCGTGGTGCTACCGGTCAGGGTGAGGGACGGGCCGGGGTCCGCGGCGCGGGCGGTGCCGGAGGCGAGGGCGGGGGTCATGACTGCTCCGGCGAGTGCGGCGCCCAGCAGGGTGCGTCTCTTCATCTCGGGGGACTCCATTGTCGGCGAGGAGCGGCAGGGAGATACAGCGGGGGTCAGGCGAGGTGGAACACCTCGGTGAGGGGTTTCATCGCCTCGTCGGGGCGGGCGCCGTCGAGGGCCTCGAAGAACTCGCCCATCTCGGCCTGCCAACGGGCGTTGACCTCGGTGGCCTCCATGCCGGCCTTGGCGGCCTCGAAGTCCTCGGTCTCCAGGTAGCCGACGAGGAGGCCGTCGTCGCGCAGGAAGAGCGAGTAGTTGTGCCAGCCGGTGGCCGAGAGTGCTTCGAGCATCTCCGGCCACACGGCGGCATGGCGTTCGCGGTACTCGGCGAGCTTGTCCTGACGGACCTT
The DNA here is from genome assembly GCA_013362785.1 of Streptomyces sp. Lineage (GTDB taxonomy): Bacteria > Actinomycetota > Actinomycetes > Streptomycetales > Streptomycetaceae > Streptomyces. The sequence continues at coordinate 4,716 of JABFVM010000474.1, forward strand.
GAGCAGGAAGCAGACGCGCTGCATGAAGTACCGCTCCTCCAGGGTGAGTCGGTGATCAGAAGTTGAACTGGTCGATGTTCTTGGCGTCGAAGACGGTCGGCTTGCCGAGGCTGATCACGCCGTCCTTGCCGATGGTGTACGTGGTCTCGCCGGCCTTGAAGGTCTCGCCCTCCTTGCCGGTGATCTGCCCGGAGACGAGCGCGACGGCGGCGCGGGCGGCCAGGTCGCCGAGCTTGGCCGGGTCCCACAGCTCGAACGCCTCGACGGTGCCGTTCTTGACGTACTTGCGCATGTCGTTGGGGGTGCCGAGGCCGGTCAGCTTGACCTTGCCCTTGTACTTGGAGCCCGACAGGTACTGGGCGGCGGCCTTGATGCCGACGGTGGTCGGGGAGATGATCCCCTTCAGGTTCGGGTACTCCTGGAGCAGGCCCTGGGTCTGCTGGAAGGACTTCTGGGCGTCGTCGTCGCCGTAGGCGACCTTGACCAGCTTGACGTCCTTGTACTTGGGGTCCTTGAGCTCCTGCTTCATGAAGTCGATCCAGATGTTCTGGTTCGTCGCGGTCTGTGCGGCGGACAGGATCGCGATCTCGCCCTTGTAGCCGATCTGCTCGGCGAGCAGCTGCACCTCGGTGCGGCCGAGGTCCTCGGCGGAGGCCTGCGAGACGAAGGCGTTGCGACAGCCGGCGGTGGTGTCGGAGTCGTAGGTGACGACCTTGATGCCGTTCTTCATGGCCTGCTTCAGCGCGGTGCACAGCGCACCCGGGTCCTGCGCGGACACGGCCATCGCGTCGACCTGCTGCTGGGTGAGCGTGTTGACGTACGACACCTGCCCGGCGGTGTCCGTGGCACTGCTCGGACCGACCTCCTTGTAGCTGGAGCCCAGCTCCTTCAGCGCCGCCTCGCCGCCCTTGTCCGCGGAGGTGAAGTACGGGTTGTTGACCTGCTTGGGCAGGAACCCGACGGTCAGCCCCTTCTTCAGCTCGGCGTTCGGGTCGGCCTTGCCGGCGGTGGCGGCGGAGGCCCCTTCGTCCTTGACGTCCTCCTTGGTGGTGCCGCCGCAGGCGGTCAGGGCGAGAGCGAGGGAGGTGACGGCGGCGAGGGCCGCGCAGGAACGGCGGAGGGATGTCTTACGCATGACGGGGCTTCCTTTTTACGAAGGTGAGGTGAAGCGCCCCTTGTCTTTAGGGGCGCGGGGAACTGCGCGACCAGCCACGTACTGCCTTTAGCCGGACGATTGAGCACGCACAACGGCGATTTGCCGAGCCACCCGCGGCCCAAGGACGGAAAGAACGAGCAACACACCAGTCACGACGATCTGCGACTGAGCGGAAACATCCTGAAGGCTCATGACGTTCTGCAACGCACCGAGCAGGAAGACGCCGGCGATCGCACCACCGAGCGTGCCCTTGCCACCGTCGAAGTCGATCCCACCGAGCAACACCGCAGCCACGACCGACAGTTCAAGCCCGGTGGCGTTGTCATAGCGAGCGCTCGCGTAGTGCAGTGCCCAGAAGATCCCGGTGAGCGAAGCCATCAGCCCCGTCACCGTGAACAGGATCAACTTCTGCCGCTTGACCCGGATCCCGGCGAACCGCGCCGCCTCCTCGCTCGCCCCGATCGCGAACAACGACCGTCCGAACGGCGTGGCGTGCAGCGCGACCACGGCGATGGCGAGCAACACGAGGAAGGGCAGGAAGGCGTACGGGATGAACGTGTCACCGAGACGTCCGGCGGCGAAGTCCAGGTACTGGGTCGGGAAGTCGGTCACGGCATCCGAGCCGAGGACGATCTGCGCGATGCCCCGGTAGGCCGCGAGCGTGCCGATGGTGACGGCGAGGGACGGCAGCCCCAGCTTGGTCACCAGCAGGCCGTTGATCAGCCCGCACACCACACCGAGCAGCAGACAGATCGGGATGATCGTCTCGATCGTCATGCCTTGGTTCCACAGGGCACCCATCACCGCGCCCGAGAGACCGGCGGTGGAGGCCACCGAGAGATCGATCTCGCCCGAGACGACCAGGAGTGTCATCGGCAGGGCGATCAAGGCGATCGGGAGGGTGTTTCCGATCAGGAACGACAGGTTGAGGGCGTTCCCGAAGCCGTCGACCGTGGTGAAGGACAGCAGGAGCACGACGATGAGCAGGGCGCCGACCACCGTGTCCCAGCGAACGGCGCGCGTGAGCGAGAAGTCAGCCATGGCGGGCGTTCCTCTTCTTCAGGGCGGTGGCCACCCGCAGCGCGACGATCCGGTCGACCGCGATGGCGAGGATGAGCAGGATGCCGTTGATGGCGAGCACCCAGACGGAGCTGACGCCGAGGGCGGGCAGCACGCTGTTGATGGAGGTCAGCAGCAGCGCGCCGAGGGCGGCGCCGTAGACGCTGCCGGAGCCGCCGGTGAAGACGACGCCGCCGACCACGACCGCGCTGACGACGGTGAGTTCGTAGCCGTTGCCGGTGCCGGAGTCGACGTTGCCGAACCGGGCCAGGTACAGCGCGCCCGCGAGGCCGGCCAGCGCACCGCAGAACGTGTACGCGGCGAGGATCCGCTTGCGCACCGGGATGCCGGCGAGGCGGGCGGCCTCGGGGTTGGAGCCGAGGGCGTACAGCTCGCGGCCGCTTCCGTAGTGCTTGAGGTAGTAGGCGGTGGCCACCAGCACGGCGAGGGCGATCAGCGCCAGCCACGGCACGGCGGAGATGCCGCCGGAGCCGAAGTCGACGAAGCCGTCCGGGAGGTCGGCCGCGGTGATCTGGCGGGAGCCGACCCAGATGGAGTCGATGCCGCGGATGATGTAGAGGGTGCCCAGGGTGACGACGAGCGCGGGCACCTGGCCGAGGCTGACGAGCAGGCCGTTGAGCAGTCCGAAGCCGATGCCGAGCAGGACCGCGAGGAGCACGGCGACGACCGGGTTGCCGCCGCCCTGGAGGTAGGTTCCGGCGGCGAAGGCGCTGATGCCGAGCGTGGAGCCGACCGACAGGTCGACGTTCCTGGTGATCACCACCAGGGACTGGCCGGTGGCGACCAGGACGAGGATCGTCGCGTTCAGGAGCAGGTCCTTGATGCCCTGCTCGGTGAGGAACTCGCTGTTGCCCAGCTGGGTGACGACGATCATCACCACGAAGACGGCCAGGATGGCGAGTTCGCGCATCTTGAAGACGCGGTCGACCAGGCGGGTGCCGCTGGACTTGGGTACGTCGGTCACGGGAGCCTCTTGGGGAGTGGTCACCGTCATGCGGCGGCCCTCCCGGTGGCTGCGGCCATCACGGTTTCCTCGGTGGCTTCGGAGCGCGGGATCTCGGCGGTGAGGCGGCCCTCGTGCATCACGAGGACGCGGTCGGCCATGCCGAGGATCTCGGGCAGATCGGAGGAGATCATCAGGACGGCGACCCCGTCGGCGGCCAGTTCGCTGAGCAGCCGGTGCACCTCGGCCTTGGTGCCTACGTCGATGCCCCGGGTGGGTTCGTCGACGATGAGCACCTTGGGGCCGGTGGCCAGCCACTTGGCGAGGACCACCTTCTGCTGGTTGCCGCCGGACAGGGTCGACACGGCGTCGGCGATCCGGGCGTACTTGACCTGGAGCTTGACGGCCCAGTCGAGGGAGCGGCTGCGTTCGGCGCCCCGGTCCATGAAGCCGGCCCTGACCGTCGTACGAAGTCCGGTCAGGCCGATGTTGCGCTCGATGGACATGTCCATCACCAGGCCCTGGGCGCGCCGGTCCTCGGGGACGAGGGCGAGTCCGGAGGCCATGGCGGTGGACGGGGCGCCGTTGGTCAGGGCCCTGCCGTCGACGGAGACCTCGCCGGCGTCCCAGCGGTCGATGCCGAACACGGCCCGCGCGACCTCGGTACGGCCGGCGCCGACGAGCCCGGCGAGGCCGACGATCTCGCCGCGCCGGACCTCGAAGGAGACGTCGGTGAAGACGCCCTCGCGGGTCAGCCGGCGCACGCTGAGCGCGACTTCGCCCGGCTTCACGTCCTGCTTGGGGTACAGCTCGTCGAGGTCGCGGCCGACCATGCGGCGGACGAGGTCGTCCTCGGTCATGCCCTCGACCGGCTCACTGGCGATCCAGGCACCGTCGCGCAGGGTGGTGACCCGCCCGCAGATCTGGAAGATCTCCTCCAGCCGGTGGGAGATGAACAGGACGGCGGCGCCCTGTTCGCGCAGGGTGCGGACCACACCGAAGAGACGGGCGACCTCGCTGCCGGTGAGGGCGGCGGTCGGCTCGTCCATGATCAGGACGCGGGCGTCGAAGGACAGCGCCTTGGCGATCTCGACGATCTGCTGGTCGGCGATGGACAGGCCGCGCGCGGGGCGGTCGGGGTCGAGTTCGACGCCGAGCCGCTGCATCAGGGCCAGTGTCGCCGCGTGCGTGGCCTTGTGATCGATACGGCCGAGGGCACGCCTCGGCCGGCGGCCCATGAAGATGTTCTCGGCGATCGACAGGTCGGGGAAGAGGGTCGGCTCCTGGTAGATCACGGCGATGCCGGCGTCGCGGGCGTCGCCGGGGCCGTGGAAGACGACGGGCGCACCGTCGAGCAGCACCTGGCCGGCGTCCGGCCGGTGTACTCCGGCGAGCGCCTTGATCAGGGTCGACTTGCCCGCGCCGTTCTCCCCGGCGAGGGCGTGTACCTCCCCGGGGAACAGCTCCAGGGACACGTCCCGCAGGGCGCGGACCGCGCCGAAGGACTTCGAGACGTCCCTGAGCGCCAGAACCGGGGCCGGACCCGTGGTGGACGGGTGGGTCATGGGGGCTCCTCGACGACGCCGGCGGGACGGCCCTCACGGCGTCGTGAAAGGTTTCAACTTGGTTGCCGGGACGTTAGGCACGGAGCGCATGTCACGTCAATGGGTCCGTGTCGAAAAAGTTTCGATGAATGAAGGTCACAGGGGAGTCACAACCATCAGCCTTGGCCGCGAGGCTTGACACCCCTTCGGAGGGCTCATACGTTCCCGTCTTGAATCGTTTCACAGAGAAGCGGTTCAGTTGACTTCCGTCCGATCTCCGTCCGACGTCACAGGAGCCCTCAGTGACCGAGCTCGCCGCGGTGAAGGCCGCACTCAAGACCCAGGCAGTCGAAACGCCGTCGTGGGCGTACGGGAACTCGGGGACGCGGTTCAAGGTGTTCGCCCAGGAAGGCGTGCCACGGACACCGCGGGAGAAGCTGGACGACGCGGCCCAGGTGCACGCGTTCACCGGCGTGGCGCCGACCGTCGCGCTGCACATCCCCTGGGACAAGGTCGACGACTACGCGGCGCTGGCGAAGCACGCCGAGGAGCGTGGCGTGCGGCTCGGCGCGATCAACTCCAACACCTTCCAGGACGACGACTACAAGCTGGGCAGCATCTGCCACCCGGACGCGGCGGTGCGGCGCAAGGCCGTCGATCATCTGCTGGAGTGCGTCGACATCATGGATGCGACGGGCTCGCGGGATCTGAAGCTGTGGTTCGCGGACGGCACGAACTATCCCGGGCAGGACGACATCCGGGGACGTCAGGACCGGCTGGCCGAGGGGCTGGCCGCGGTGTACGAGCGGCTCGGGGACGGGCAGCGGATGCTGCTGGAGTACAAGTTCTTCGAGCCGGCGTTCTACACGACGGATGTGCCGGACTGGGGGACGGCGTACGCGCACTGTCTGAAGCTCGGGCCGAAGGCGCAGGTCGTGGTCGACACGGGGCATCACGCGCCCGGCACCAACATCGAGTTCATCGTCGCGACGCTGCTGCGGGAGGGGAAGCTCGGGGGGTTCGACTTCAACTCGCGGTTCTACGCCGACGACGACCTGATGGTGGGGGCCGCTGATCCGTTCCAGTTGTTCCGGATCATGTATGAGGTCGTGCGTGGGGGTGGGTTCACTCCTGATGTCGCGTTCATGCTCGATCAGTGCCACAACATCGAGGCGAAGATTCCGGCGATCATCCGGTCGGTGATGAATGTGCAGGAGGCCACGGCGAAGGCGTTGCTGGTTGACGGGGTCGCTCTGGCCGAGGCGCAGGCTGCGGGGGATGTGCTGGGGGCGAATGCCGTGGTGATGGATGCGTACAACACGGATGTGCGGCCGCTGCTTGCCGAGGTGCGGGGAGAGATGGGGCTCGATGCCGATCCCATTGCCGCGTATCGGCGGTGCGGGTGGGCCGAGAAGATCGTGGCCGAGCGGGTTGGTGGGCAGCAGGCCGGGTGGGGGGCGTAAGCGTCTGCCAGGTTCCGTTGTCTGCGGACTGCGGGCCGCATGTGGCTGGTCGCGCAGTTCCCCGCGCCCCTAGGTAAGTGCACTCCCCCTCACTGATAAGGATTGAACGTTCATGGCAACCCATCCCGAAGCCTCTGCCCTCCTCGCCCGTTCCCATCGGCTCGGCTCCGATCCCCGTAACACCAACTACGCCGGCGGGAACGCGTCCGCCAAGGGCACCGGTACCGATCCCGTCACCGGTGGGGATGTGGAGCTGATGTGGGTCAAGGGGTCCGGGGGTGATCTCGGGACGCTCACCGAGGCCGGGCTGGCCGTGTTGCGGCTGGATCGGATGCGGGCGCTGGTCGAGGTGTATCCCGGTGTCGAGCGCGAGGACGAGATGGTCGCCGCCTTCGACTACTGCCTGCATGGCAAGGGAGGAGCGGCTCCGTCCATCGACACCGCCATGCACGGGCTCGTGGAGGCGGCGCATGTCGATCATCTGCACCCGGACTCGGGGATCGCGCTCGCCTGTGCCGCCGACGGGGAGAAGCTGACCGCCGAGTGTTTCGGGGGCCGTGTGGTGTGGGTGCCGTGGCGGCGGCCCGGGTTTCAGCTGGGGCTGGACATCGCGGCCGTGAAGGAGGCCAATCCGCAGGCCATCGGGTGCGTGCTCGGCGGGCACGGGATCACCGCCTGGGGTGACACCTCCGAGGAGTGCGAGCGCAATTCGCTGCACATCATCCGGACCGCCGAGAGGTTCCTGGAGGAGCGGGGCAAGGCCGATCCCTTCGGGCCCGTCGTCGAGGGGTACGAGGCGCTGCCCGAGGGCGAGCGGCGGGAGCGGGCCGCGGCGCTGGCGCCGTTCGTGCGTGCCGTCGCCTCGCAGGACAGGGCGCAGGTCGGGCACTACGACGACTCCGAGGTCGTCCTTGAGTTCCTGGCCCGGGCCGAGCATCCTCGGCTCGCCGCGCTCGGTACCTCCTGCCCCGATCACTTCCTACGCACCAAGGTGCGGCCGCTGGTCCTGGATCTGCCGCCGACCGCTCCGCTGGAGGAGGCCGTCGCCCGGCTCAAGGAGCTGCACGCCGAGTACCGCGAGGAGTACGCCGCCTACTACCGGCGGCACGCGCTGCCCGACTCCCCCGCCATGCGCGGCGCCGACCCGGCGATCGTGCTGATTCCGGGTATCGGCATGTTCTCCTTCGGCAAGGACAAGCAGACCGCCCGGGTCGCGGGCGAGTTCTACCTCAACGCGATCAACGTGATGCGGGGCGCCGAGGCGGTCTCGTCGTACGCGCCCATCGAGGAGTCCGAGAAGTTCCGGATCGAGTACTGGGCCCTTGAGGAGGCCAAGCTTCAGCGGATGCCCAAGCCCAAGCCGCTGGCGACGCGGGTCGCGCTGGTGACCGGCGCCGGCAGCGGGATCGGCAAGGCCATCGCGCAGCGGCTGGTCGCCGAGGGCGCCTGTGTCGTCGTCGCCGATCTCCATGCCGAGAACGCTCAAAGCGTCGCCGAGGAGCTCGGCGGTCCCGACAAGGCCGTCGCCGTGCCGGTGGACGTCACGTCCGAGGAGCAGATCGCCGACGCGTTCAAGGCGGCCGTGCTCGCCTTCGGGGGCGTCGATCTCGTCGTCAACAACGCCGGGATCTCCATCTCCAAGCCACTCCTTGAGACCTCGGCCAAGGACTGGGACCTCCAGCACGACATCATGGCCCGCGGTTCCTTCCTCGTGTCCCGGGAAGCGGCGCGTGTCATGATCGCGCAGGGGCTGGGCGGTGACATCGTCTACATCGCCTCCAAGAACGCCGTCTTCGCCGGGCCCAACAACATCGCCTACTCGGCCACCAAGGCCGACCAGGCTCATCAAGTCCGGCTGTTGGCCGCCGAGTTGGGCGAGCACGGCATCCGCGTCAACGGGATCAACCCGGACGGCGTCGTGCGCGGGTCGGGGATCTTCGCCGGCGGGTGGGGCGCCAAGCGCGCCGCCGTGTACGGGGTCGAGGAGGAGAAGCTGGGCGAGTTCTACGCCCAGCGCACCATCCTCAAGCGTGAGGTGCTGCCGGACCATGTCGCGAACGCCGTCTTCGCCCTCACCGGCGGGGACCTGACGCACACCACCGGGCTGCACATCCCGGTCGACGCCGGCGTCGCGGCCGCCTTCCTGCGGTGAGCGGGGCCGTGAAGTCGTACGCCGCGGTCGACCTCGGCGCGTCCAGCGGGCGTGTCATGGTCGGCCGCGTCGGCCCGGACAGCCTGGAGCTGACCGAGGCGCACCGGTTCGTGAACCGGCCGGTGCGGGTGCCCGAGGGGCTGCGCTGGGATGTGCTGGGCCTCTATGCCGGGGTGCTGGACGGGCTGCGGGCGGCAGGGCAGGTCGACTCGGTCGGCATCGACAGCTGGGCCGTGGACTACGGGCTGCTGGACGCCGACGGGGCGCTGCTCGGCAATCCCGTGCACTACCGGGACTCCCGGACGGAAGGGGTCGCGGAGAAGGTGTGGGCGACCGTGCCGGCGCAGGAGCTGTACGCCGCGACCGGGTTGCAGTACGCGCCCTTCAACACCCTGTACCAGCTGACGGCCGCGCGGGCCTCGGCCCAACTGTCGTACGCCGAGCGGCTGTTGCTCATTCCCGACCTCCTGACGTACTGGCTCACCGGTGAGCAGGGCACCGAGCTCACCAACGCCTCCACCACCCAGCTGATCGACCCCCGCACACGCGACTGGTCGTACGACATCGCCTCGCGGCTCGGCATCGACCTGGGGCTGTTCGCGCCGCTCCGGCAACCCGGCGATTCCGCGGGGGTGCTGCGCGACGAGGTGCTGGAGGAAGTCGGGCTGAGCGGGCCGGTGCCGGTGACCGCGGTCGGGTCGCATGACACCGCGTCCGCCGTGGCCGCCGTTCCGGCCGAGGGCGAGCGGTTCGCGTACATCTGCACCGGGACCTGGTCGCTGGCGGGGCTTGAGCTGGACGCGCCCGTGCTGAGCGAGGAGAGCCGGGCCGCCAACTTCACCAATGAGCTGGGGCTGGACGGCACGGTCCGGTATCTGCGGAACATCATGGGGTTGTGGCTGCTCCAGGAGTGCGTACGGGCCTGGGGGGACCCGGAGTTGGGCGCGTTGCTGCCGGCCGCCGCCGAGGTGCCGGCGCTGCGGTCGGTGGTGGACGCGGGTGACTCGGCGTTCCTGGCGCCGGGGCGGATGCCGGAGCGGATCGCCGAGGCGTGCCGGGACTCGGGGCAGCCGGTGCCCGCATCGCCCGCCGAGATCACGCGGTGCATCCTCGACTCGCTCGCGCTCGCCCATCGCCGGGCCGTCGCCGAGGCGCAGCGGCTGGCCGACCATCCGGTGGACGTCGTGCATGTCGTCGGGGGCGGGACGCGCAACGCCCTGCTGTGCCAGCTCACCGCCGACGCCTGCGGGCTGCCCGTGGTGGCCGGCCCGACCGAGGCCGCCGCCCTCGGGAACGTCCTCGTCCAGGCCCGGACCCACGGGCTGGTCGGCGACCTCACCGACGGGCGGCGACTGCTCACCCGTACCCAGCCGTTGACCCGGTACGAGCCGCGCGGGGACGCGGCGCGCTGGCGCGAGGCGGAGGCCCGGCTCGCCCGGGGGTGAACGGGGTCTCCCCGCGGGCGCGCTGCCGCATTACCCTGCACTCATCCGATGATCGATCACTAGGAGCCGCGATGCGTGTCGCCCTGTTCCTGACCTGTGTCAACGACACGCTCTATCCGGACACCGGGCGCGCCGTGGTGAAACTGCTGACCAGGCTGGGCGTCGACGTCGACTTCCCGATGGCGCAGACCTGTTGCGGACAGGCGCACTACAACACCGGCTACCGGCATGAGGCCGAGCCGCTGGCCCGGCATTTCTCCGATGTCTTCGGGGAGTACGAGGCGATCGTCACGCCGTCCGGGTCGTGCGGGGCGATGGTGCGGGAGCTGTACCCGCGGATGGGTGAGCGGGCCCGGGCCGAGGGGCGCGGGGACACCCTCGCGGCGACGCTGGCGCCGGTGGTGCCGAAGACGTACGAGCTGACGGAGTTCCTGGTGGACGTGCTGGGGGTGACGGACGTCGGGGCCTACTACCCGCACAAGGTGACCTATCACCCGACCTGCCACGGGCTGCGCGGGCTGGGGCTCGGCGAGCGGCCCCGGCGGCTGCTGCAGGCCGTCAAGGGGCTGGAGTTGGTCGAGTTGCCGGGGGCGGAGGAGTGCTGCGGGTTCGGCGGCACTTTCGCGTTGAAGAACTCCGATGTCTCGGCGGCGATGGGCGCGGACAAGGTGCGCAACGCCGCCTCGACGGGAGCGGAGGTGCTGTGCGCGGCGGACAACTCCTGTCTGATGCACATCGGCGGCACCATGGCGCGGCTCAGTACCGGGATGCGGCCGGTGCACATCGCGGAGATCCTGGCGAGCACGGAGGAGGGGCCGACGGCATGAGTGGGACGTATCTCGGGATGCCGGCGTTTCCGAAGGCCGCGCACGAGGCCGTGCACGACGCCACCCTGCGCGGCAATCTGCGGCACGCCACGCACACCATCCGCGCCAAGCGTGCCAAGGCCGTCGCCGAGGTCTCGGACTGGGCGGCGCTGCGCGAGGCGGGCAAGCGGATCAAGGACCACACGCTGCGTCATCTCGACCGGTATCTCGTGCAGTTGGAGGAGTCGGTGACGGCGGCGGGCGGCACGGTCCACTGGGCCGCCGACGCCGAGGAGGCCAACCGGATCGTCGCGGACCTCGTGAAGGCGACCGGGGAGTCGGAGGTCGTCAAGGTCAAGTCGATGGCCACGCAGGAGATCGGGCTGAACGAGGCCCTGGAGGCGGAGGGCATCCGCGCCTACGAGACCGATCTCGCCGAGCTGATCGTGCAGTTGGGCAAGGACCGGCCCTCGCACATCCTCGTCCCGGCGATCCACCGCAACCGGGGCGAGATCCGGGACATCTTCCGCAACGAGATGGGCGAGTGGGGCCGCCCGGCGCCCGAGGGCCTCACGGACACGCCCGCCGAACTCGCCGAGGCGGCCCGTCTGCATCTGCGCGAGAAGTTCCTGCGGGCAAAGGTCGGCATCTCCGGCGCCAACTTCATGGTCGCCGAGACCGGCACGATGGTCGTCGTGGAGTCCGAGGGCAACGGGCGGATGTGTCTGACCCTTCCCGAGACGCTGATCTCGGTCGTCGGCATCGAGAAGATCGTGCCGACCTGGCGGGACCTGGAGGTGTTCCTGCAGACACTCCCCCGCTCCTCCACCGCCGAGCGCATGAACCCGTACACGTCCATGTGGACCGGTACGACCGACTCCGAGGCGGCTGACGGACCGCGCACCTTCCATCTGGTCCTGCTCGACAACGGCCGTACCGACACGCTCGCCGACGAGGTCGGCCGCCAGGCCCTGCGCTGCATCCGCTGCTCGGCCTGTCTCAACGTGTGCCCGGTGTACGAGCGGGCCGGCGGGCACGCGTACGGCTCGGTCTACCCGGGCCCGATCGGCGCCATCCTCAGCCCTCAACTCCGGGGCGTGACAAGCGAGATCGACGCCTCGCTGCCGTACGCCTCGTCGTTGTGCGGCGCCTGCTACGACGTGTGCCCGGTCGCGATCGACATTCCCGAGGTGCTGGTGCATCTGCGCGAGCGGGTCGTGGAGGGCGGCGAGGTGACGGCGAACGGCAACAAGGTGGTGCTCAAGCCGGCGAAGGGACATGCCGCCGAGCGGGCCGCGATGCGGGCGGCGCGCTGGGCGTTCGGGCGTCCCGGCGCGCTGCGTGCGGGGCAGCGGCTCGCCTCGCGCACCCGTCGGCTGCATCCGCGCTCGCTGCCCGGGCCGGGCAAGGCGTGGAGCGGGACCCGGGATCTGCCGGCGGTGCCCGCCGAGCCGTTCCGGGACTGGTGGCAGCGGACGCAGGGTGGAAAGGACGGCGCGAAGTGAGTAGCAAGGAACGGATCCTGGGCCGGGTGCGGCGGGCGCTGGCGGACGTGCCGCGCGACGACACGCCGTACGAAGAGGCCGTTGCGCGTGACTATCTGCGTGAGCACGGGGAGCGGAGCGTCGAGGAAACGGTCGCTCTGCTCGCCGAGAACCTGGCGGACTACCGGGCGATCGTGCACCGCACGAACGACGAGGAACTGCCCTACCTCATCATGCGGCTGCTAGCCGAGCGGGGACCCCAGTACGTCCTCGTGCCTCCGTGGCTCCCACCGGAGTGGATGTCGGCCGCCGATCCCACCCGCGTCCACGACCGTGCCGTGAGCACGCCCCACGAACTGGACAAGGTCGAGAGCGTGGTCACCGGCTGCGCACTCGCCATCGCCGAGACCGGCACCATCGTCCTGGACGGCTCCCCTGACCAGGGCCGCCGCCGCATCACGCTCGTCCCCGACCACCACATCTGTGTCGTACGGGTCCCCGAGCAGGTCGTGTCCTCCGTCCCGCAGGCTCTCGAACGCCTCGACCCGGCCCGTCCGTTGACGTGGATCTCCGGCCCGTCGGCGACCAGCGACATCGAGCTGGACCGGGTCGAGGGGGTGCACGGTCCGCGCATGCTGGAGGTCGTGCTGGTCGGCGACTGAATGAGTCGGCTCAGATGTCGCGCGGCTCCAACGGCCGCACGGCAGGACCCTGTACGACTCGTCCGTCGGGGTCGAAGCGTGAGCCGTGGCACGGGCATTCCCAGGCCCGCTCCGCGCGGTTGAACGCGACCAGGCAGCCCAGGTGCGTGCACTTCGCGGAGACGGCGTGCACCTTTCCGTCCTCGTCGCGATGGACGGCGCAGCGTTTGCCGGACACGTGGACCACGGCGCCGTCGCCGGGGGCGATGTCGTCCACGGAAGCGGTCGAGGGACCTGGCAGGTGCTGGAGCCGGTCGCCGACGAAGTGGCGTGCCACGTCGGCCTGGTGCTTGACGAAGCCCTTCCCCTCACGCAGGACCGACAGCACCCGGCGGGGGTCGTACAGCTCGCTCCACGGGGTCTCACGGCCGGTGACCAGATCGCAGAGCAGGCGGCCCGCCATGATGCCGCTGCTCAGTCCCCAGCCGCCGAAGCCGGTGGCCACGTGGACATGCCGGGTCGCGGGGTGCAGGGGGCCCACGAGCGGTACGGAGTCGGTGGAGTCATTGTCCTGCGTGGCCCAGCGGTGGGTGAAGGTGAGCTCACCGAACCGGTCCACCGCCCAGCTCGACAGGGCCTCGAAGCGCTCCTCGACATCGCTGCCCGCGCCGGGGGTGAAATGTTCGCCGGTGACGATGAGCAGGCGTTGTCCGTCGCCGTGGGGTGCGGTGCGCACCGAGCGGGTGTTCTGCTCGGGGGTGATGTACATGCCGGTCGGAGCCCGGGAGGCGTCGATGGGAGCGGCGACCACCAGTTCCCGCCGGGGCGAGAGGCGGGTGAACAGCAGCGCCCGGTCGAAGATCGGGTAGTGGGTGGCGACCACGACGGCGCCGGCCCTCACCTTCACACCGTCCTCGGTCGTCAGCACGCAGGGCTCGCCCTCGGAGAGACCGACCACACGCGTGTGCTCGTGCACCTGGCCGCCGAGGCGCCGCAGGTCGGCCGCCAGCGCCAGCAGGTACTTACGGGGGTGGAACTGTGCCTGCTCCTCGACGCGCACCGCGCCCGCCACCGGGTACGGCAGGTCCGTCCCGGTCACGAACTCGGCGGCCAGGCCCGCCTCCCGGGCCGCGTCGGCCTCCGCGCGCAGCTCATCCGTACGGTCCTCGTCCTCGGCGTAGGTGTAGGCCGCCGCCGCCTCCCATTCGCAGTCGATGCCGAGTTCCTCCGCGACCTCGGCGGCGTGCCGGATCGCGTCCGTCTGCGAGGTCGCGTACAGGCGGGCCGCGTCCTTGCCCCGGGTGCGGCGGAGCCGGTCGTAGATCAGGGTGTGCAGGGCCGTCAGCTTGGCGGTGGTGTGCCCGGTGACGCCCGCCGCGATCCGGTCCGCCTCCAGCAGGGCGACCTGGCGCCCCCGCCGGGCCAGCTCCCATGCGGTGCAGAGCCCGGCGATGCCCGCGCCCACGACGGCGACCTCGACCGTGAGGTCGCCGTCCGGCGGAGGCGCGAGGTCGCCGGGCGGTGCTGTCTCGATCCAGTACGACGCGTGAAGGCGGGTCGGCTCGTCCATGCCGGCCGAGTTCCCCCGACCGGCTCCGCCACACGACGGGCCGCAGGTCAGCCGAGGCCGGAGGTGACCTGGTAGCGGCCGGAGGGCAGCCGGTAGCTCGCGATGCCGCCCTCGAAGCCCAGATGCTCGACGCCGGGCACCCGGGACAGCGGGGTCCGGCCCTCACGCACTGTCGCCGGGTCGGACGTGGGGATGCGCAGGGTGGCCGTGCTGTTCGCGGGGACGACGGCCCGGTAGGTCAGCTCACGGCCGTCCGTCCGCCACTCGCTGACGATCTCGCCGTACGGCGAGAGATGCGATCCGGTCACCCGGGTGACCTTGCCGGTCGGGTCGAGGTGGGGCTTGAGGAAGAAGTGCCGGAAACCGGGGTGGGCCGGGTCCTTGGCGATGCCGGCCATGCCCTCGTACATCCACTCCATGATCGCGCCGTAGGAGTAGTGGTTGAACGAGTTCATGTCGACCGGGCCGAAGCCGTCCTCCTTGGAGTACGAGTTCCAGCGCTCCCAGATGGTGGTGGCACCGTTGCGGACCGAGAACAGCCAGGACGGCATGGCGTCCTGGTGGAGCAGCTTGTACGCCAGATCGACGCGGCCCTCGTCGGTGAGCACGGGGGCGAGGACGTTCACACCGAGGAAGCCGACGGAGAGGGTGTTCTCGGCGTACTTCACGCGGGTGCTGTCGGGGTGGGCCTCCTTGTAGGCCTCGTCGTTGCCGATGTTCGCGGCGAGTGACTCGACGAGGTGGCGGCGCTGGGCCTCGGTGTCGTAGAAGCCGAGTTTGAGGACCCAGAGCAGGGCGGTCTGGCTGTTGTCCTCGGGCTTGCCGCCGGTCCACGGCGGTGCCTCGCCCAGGCTGGAGCGGACCGTGACCTCGCCCGTGGCGGGGTCGGTGACGAGGTACTTGGCGACGAACGCCCGCTTGATGCGGGAGAAAAGCTCGTCGTAGGCACGGGACTCGGTGTCGCGGCCGGTGGCGCGGGCCATGTCGGCCATCAGTCGGGCGCTGTAGCCGTAGTAGACGTCGCTGATGAGCTGGGTGCTGGTGACCTGGAACGCCAGCCAGTCGCCGAAGATCGCGCCCTGACCGGCGTAGTGGTCGCCGGTGCGTTGCCTGATCCAGTCCAGGTACTTCGTCATCGCGGTCCAGCTGCGGTCGATGACGGTGGTGTCGCCGGACATCTGCCACACCGTCCACGGCACGACGACCCCGCAGTCCGCCCAACCGCTGGCGGGAACGGGCTGGTTGTAGCGGGAGCCGGGTGCGACCCAGGTGAACTGGGCGCCGTCCTGTCCGTAGGTCTTCTGGGAGTCGATCAGGGTGTCCTCGAAGTGGCTGAGGAAGTTGACGGCGTCGGCGTTGTAGAGGCCGGTGTTGCAGAAGAGCTGGGTGTCGCCGGTCCAGCCGAGGCGTTCGTCGCGCTGGGGGCAGTCGGTGGGCACCCAGAGGTAGTTGCCGCGCTGGCCCCAACGGACGTTGCTGATCAGCTGGTTGACGTCGTTGTCATCGGTGGTGATCGTGCCGATGTCACGGAGGGCGGAGGTCGCGACGCGGCCCGTGAACCGGGTGAGGGTGACGGTGTCGGTCGCGGTGACGGAGACGTAGCGGAAGCCGTAGAAGGTCAGCGAGTCCTCGTGGGTCTCGCCGTCGGGGTCGCCCTTGAGGAGGTAGGTGCTGGTGGCCTTGGCGGCGCGCAGGTTGGCCCGGTAGACCGAGCCGACGGGGCCGTCGGCGCCCGCGCTGTCGTCGTTGAGCATCTCGCCGGGTTTGAAGGTGACTTGGGCGCCCGCGGGGCCGCGCACGCTGTAGCGGGGCACGCCGACCATGTTCTGGCCGAGGTCGATCACGGCGGTGTCACCGGGGCGCAGGGTCACGGACGCGGTGGCCGCGGCGGCCGGGTCGGTGACCGTGCGGGCGGGGTCGACGACGATACGGCCCTTGCCGTTGGGGCTGCCGTCCTGGCCGTACGCTCCTGTGTAGACGGTGATGGAGTGCGGCTTGCGGTCCCGGTCCGGCACCAGGCGGGCGCTCTCGCCGGGGTAGGCGACCAGTCTCGCGTCGGGGAACCTGCTGGTGAAGTCGTGCTGCTCGGTGCCCGCCCAGGTGGAGGTGTCGAAGCCGTTCGCCGTCCAGCCCGCAAGCTCCTTGCGGGCGTCGTAGGTCTGGCCGTCGTAGATGTCGTCGGCACGGTAGGGGCCGGTGTCGGTGGCCTTCCAGTCGTCGCCGGGGGCGGTGACGATCGTCTGCTCGGATCCGTCGGCGTAGCGGATGAGGAGTTTGGCCTTGAGGGCGAGGCGGTTGCCGGTGGCCGAGTAGTACTTGCTGTTCTCGGAGACACGGCCGTTGTACCAGCCGTTTCCGAGTACGGCGGCGAGGGTGACACGGCCTTGGTTCTCCCCCGCGACCAGGTCGGTGACGTCGTAGGTGAAGTAGTTGACCGTGCTGTCGTAGTTGGTCCAGCCGGGGGCCAGCAGTTCGTGGGTGGTGCCCGCGCCCTGCGGTACGGCGACGCGGTGGCCGTTGACATGGGCCTCGTACACGCCGAGTGCGGTGATGTAGAGCCGGGCGGTGCGTATGTGACTGCCTGTCAGTGTGGCTTCTCTGCGCAGCAGCGGGGCGCCGGGGGTGTTGGGCTTCTTGCCCGCCATGGCTATCCACTGGGCGCCGTCCCAGCCGGCGGTGCCGTCGGTGCCGAGGAGGCCGGTCTCGAAGTGGGCGGTCGGGGCTGCGGGGGTGGGGCGGCCGGTCTCGTCCCAGGCCGTGACCGTCCAGTGGTAGCGGGTGGAGGGGTGCGGGGCGGGGCCGTCGTAGCGCACGGCGACCGAGTCCGGTGAGGTGACCCGGCCGCTGTTCCAGACATCGGCGCGGGTCGGGGTGAGGCGGTCGGGGCGG
Source organism: Streptomyces sp. (assembly GCA_013362785.1). Taxonomy (GTDB): domain Bacteria; phylum Actinomycetota; class Actinomycetes; order Streptomycetales; family Streptomycetaceae; genus Streptomyces. The sequence continues at coordinate 21,889 of JABFVM010000474.1, forward strand.
GTGGCCACCAGGATCCGGTACGCCGACTGGCGGCGGCCGCGTACCGAGGAGGTCAGACGCCAGCCGAACCTGGGGCGGGTGGCGTCCACGCCGAGGGGGTTGGTTCTGTGCTCGACCGTCAGGCCGCCGACCGCGGTGCGTGGGGAGGTCGGTGCGGCCGAGGCGGGCCCGCTTCCCATGATGCCGCCCGCCATGGCCAGGGGTGCGGCGCCGAGTGCCGTGGTGAGCACCGTCCTTCGACGCACCCCGTCGCCCTGTGTGCTGTCGACTCCGTCATTCATGCCGTAGTCCCTTTCGGCTGCTCGGAGTTGGAACGATTCAGCTCGAACGACGGTGAAGCTAGTGACAGAGGTGAATGCTGTCCATGCCTGGATCAGGACGAATGCGATGCAATTTTCAACAGTTCAGGGAGTTCTGATTGAAACAGTTCAAAAGCGGAATCAGGAGCTCTTGGCCGCTCGCCGCGTCGCATCGCGGCTCAGGATGCCGAAGGCCCACCGCTCGTTGAAGCCCGCCACGAAGCCGACGGCGCACCAGAAGCCCCAGAACTCGGTGCCCAGGGCGGCCGATCCGGGGCTGCCCGCGGCCGGACAGATCTCGGCGGTGGTGGCGGGCGGTTCGAAGACCGGCATGATGCCGCCGCTGAGCAGGAAATAGACGGCGAGGGCGAGGATCCAGCCGACGAAGACCCGGTACACGCCCTCGTGGCGCATGGTGCGGGCCATCTGGCCGGGGACGACCAGTCCCTCGCGCCCGTCCGTCTTGCGCCGCACCAGCTGGTCGGCGCTGCCCCGCAGCCGTACCAGCACGCTCAGCACGGCCCCGAACGCGCCGACGCCGCCGCACACGAACGCGCCCAGCAGACTCCAGCGGTTGGTGCAGTTCAGCGTCACGCCCAGAGCGCCGAGCAGGCCGACGCCCCAGAGGACCGGTACGGCGAGCAGTGCGAGGCTCGCGGCCGAGCCGATGGTGAGTCCGACGTTGAGGCCCCGGCTGACGGCGGTCGCGCCGTCCTGGGCGAGCCGGCCCTTCAAGTCGGCGATCTCCTCGTCGAGATACAGGGTCAGATGCTCGTTCGGCTTGGCGTCGGCGAGTCGTGGATCGGTCAGCGCGTTGCCGAGCACCCGCACCACCGCGACCCGCCCCGAGACCCGTGTCCGGCGTTCGAAGGCGCGCTGCGAGGCGCCGTAGAGGAGCTGCAGTTGCACCTGCTGCTCGGGATACAGATCGCAGAACTGTACGTAGGCGCCGTCGAACCCGGCCGGCACGACCTCCAGCAGTCCCTCGGGCCACAACTCGGTGTCCGCCCCCTGGACCGACTCACGCAATCCCCGCCACCAAGGGTGGCGCTGTCCCCCGTTGTCCGTCATGAGAAATCTGTACCGGCATCGGTCCCTGGCCGGAACCCTCCCACGGCACCAGACGGCACCAGTCCGGTCACCGACGTCACGGAGCCATGACCTCCGCCTCGACGCGGGCGCCATGAGAAGCCGTTGTGCATCTCCACCGTGAGTTATCTGTGCAGTACAGATGTGATGGAGGCCGTTCTGTCCCAGTCCAACAGCCCGTATCAGTAGGGGCGTTGGGCTTGGCGGAGCTCGTCGGCGGACGCGACTTCAGACGGTGCTGCCGCCGTCCGCGAGCAGTGTGCTGCCGGTCATGTACATCGACAGGTCGCTGACGCAGAAGAAGGCCACGCGGGCGATGTCGTCGGGGGCGGCGATGCGGCCGGCCGGGCTGGTGGCCCTCAGGTGCACGCTGTCCGGGTCCGCCGGAGCGGCTGCCTCGGCTGCCGCCAGTTGGTTGCCCTCGGTCGGTACGTAGCTGGGCGCCACCCCGAGCACCCGGATGCCGTGCGGTGCGAGCTCCAGGGCGCTCTGCCGGGTGAGGCCGCGTACCGCGTGCTTGGAGGAGACGTAGGCGGCCAGGCCGGGCGCGCTGCCGCGGAAACCGGCGGTCGAGCAGATGTTGACGATCACGCCGCCGCGGCCGCCGGCGGTCATCACCCGGGCGGCCTCGCGGGTGCCGGCGAGCGGGCCGCGGGCGTTGACGGCGAATACGCGGTCCCAGCTCTCGTCGTCCGTCTGCGAGATGGGGATGGCGGGGAAGACCCCGGCGTTGTTGACCCAGGCGTCGAGGCGGCCCCAGCGTTCGGCCGCCAGGTCCGCCGCATCGCGTACGGAGGCCGACTCCGTGACGTCCATCTCGACGCCCATCGCCTCGACGCCGTACTGGTCGCCGAGGTCGGCCGCCGCGCTCTTCGCGAGCGTGCCGTCGACATCGCCGATGAGGACCCGGGCACCGGCCTCGGCGAGGCGGGCGGCGATCGCTTTGCCGAGCCCGCGTCCGCCGCCGGTCACCACGGCCGTGCGGTCGTGCAGGGAGACGAGGTCGGTGAGCGGACGCGAGGAGACATCAGGCATGGGCATGAGGAGATTTCCTTCGGTGTCGTGGGGGGCGGTGCGGTTCGTCGCCGGCGCGTACCGATGCCGCACGCGATGGTTCAATGTAACCACAGTGGAAACATTTCGCGATGATTAAACTCCGGGCGACACCGGAAGGCAACCCCCGGTGCGGGGAGCACCTACGGCTCAGGAGGCAACATGTGTCCCACCAGCGGCGCACGTCGGCGGGGGCCGTACGCGACGACGCCGGCCCGGCGTAAGCAGATCGTGCGGGCGGCGCTGGCGGGTTTCGCCGAGCACGGCTACGAGCGCGCCTCGCTGCGGGACATCGCGGCGCGGGCGGGTGTGACCCATGCCGCATTGCTGCGCCACTTCTCGGGCAAGGAGGAACTGCTCCTCGCCGCCCTGGCGCAGCGGGAGGCGGACGAGGAGGAGGCCGCGGCGCGCATCATGGCATCCGGTACGGCAGGGCCGGCCGTGCTCGGCGCGGTCATGGCCGACGAGTTCGCCAACCCGGACTACCAGCGCAACTGGCTGTCCCTGACCATCGCCGCGACCAACCCGGACCACCCCGCGCACGAGTACTTCCTCAGCCGGCGCGAGCGCATGCGGACGCGGTTCCGCGACGCCACCCTGCGCACGGCGCACGACAGCGCGGACCTGACGGCGGACGAGCAGGTCGTGATGGTGCTCGCGATGCTCGACGGGCTGCGGGTCCAGGCCCTGCTCGACCCCTCGCAGGACGTGCTGCACCTTCTCGAGATCTTCATGCGGACGGTCATCGGCCCTGCCCCGGCCGAGGAGGACCACGGCTGAGCACCGTGACAGCGGCCGGCCCCCCGTCGGGGGTGTCGCTGAGTACACCCGGCAAGACGGGTTCTGCGCCCAATGTGGTCGGCTCGCCCGCTCCGTAGCTTCTTCGGCAGGGCACAGGGAGTGCCGGACGGAGAGTGATGGCGATGTTTCGGGCAGGCTCGCGAGGTACGCACGACAAGGGACCCGCCGCCGAGGCGCTGCGGCTGGTCAAGGTCACCAAGACCTACGGTGCGGACGACAGTGCCGTGACCGCTCTGGACGGGGTCACCCTCGGGCTCGGGCGGGGCACCTTCACCGCGGTGATGGGGCCTTCCGGTTCCGGCAAGAGCACCCTGCTGCACTGCGCGGCCGGGCTCGACCGGCCCGACAGCGGGATCGTGCGCGTGGACGGCACCGAGCTGACCGGGGGCGGCGAGGCCGAGCTGACGAAGTTCCGGCGGGGCCGGATCGGGTTCGTGTTCCAGCAGTACAACCTGTTGGAGACGCTGACCGTCGCGCAGAACACCGTGCTGCCGCTCAAGCTCGCCGGGCAGCGCGTCGACCGGCGGCGGGCCCGGGAGATCCTGACCTCCGTCGGCCTCGGCGACCGGCTCGGACACCGCCCCGACCAGCTGTCCGGCGGTCAGCGGCAGCGCGTCGCGATCGCCCGTGCCCTGGTGACCGAGCCCCGGGTGATCTTCGCGGACGAGCCGACGGGCGCCCTGGACACCCGCAGCGCACGCGATGTGCTGCGACTGCTCCAGCAGGCGGTGCGGGTGCACGGCCGGACCGTCGTGATGGTGACCCACGACCCGGTCGCCGCCTCCTACGCGGACTCGGTGCTGTTCCTGGCCGACGGCCGGCTGGCGGGCCGGATGGACGCGCCGACACCGGACGCGGTGGCCGAGCGGCTGGCGCACCTCGGCGACGACGTGGCGCTGGGGGTGTGAGCGATGTTCATGCTGGCCATGCGGTCGATCCGGCACCGCCCCGGGCGGTTCCTCGCCACTTTGCTGTCCGCGTTCCTGGGCGTGGCGATCATCATGACGTTCAACTCGATGCACGACACGGCGGCACAGGACGGCGTCGACTCCACCAGCGCGGAGACCCTGTCCACCGCGGCGGGCGTCGTCGGCGGCTACGGCACCCTGCTGGTCTTCTTCGCGGTCGCCTCGACCCTGACGGTCAACGTCCGTCAGCGCACCGCCGAGTTGGAGCTGCTGCGCTGCTCGGGGGCGACTCCGGCGCAGCTCAAGCGGATGGTCGTGGGTGAGGCCGTGGTCGTGGCCCTGGTGGGCGCGGCGCTGGCGATCGGGCCGGCGATGCTGGGCGGCCGGGTCCTGCTGGAGGTGTTCCAGGACAGCGGCCAGGTCGCCGGGTCCGTCCATCACTCCTTCGGGCCGATCGCGCTGATGACGGGCATCGGCATCACCCTGCTCGCGTCGGCGGGCGCCGCCTTCCTCGCCGTACGGCGGGCCACGCGCGAGCATGAAAAGCGGGGCGGGGCACGGAAGTTCCTCGCGTATGCCGCGCTGCTCACCGGTGCGGCGTCGGCGACCTCCACCTTCGCGTTCTCGGCGACCGACGGGGCCCTGATGGCGCCGCCCGCCTATGGGGCGATCCTGCTGTCGGTGGGCTTCGCGCTGATGGCGCCGCGGCTGCTGGAGGGCGTGCTGGACCGGCTGCCGCTGAACGGGGCGAGCGGCTGGCTGGCCGTACGGAATCTGCGGGAGCGGGCCGGCCGGCTGGCCGGGATCCTGATGTCGCTGATCCTGTTCACGGCGGTCGCCACGGCCACGCTCACCATGCAGGCGGTGGAGAGCGACGCCGTCGAGGCCTCGGGCCTGACGAAGTCGATCGACGCGAAGAACCTGGAGACGCTGAACTTCACGGTCGTCGGCATCATCGTGGTCTTCGTCTGCGTGATGCTGGTCAACTCGCTGTACGCGGCGACCAGTTACCGCGGCCGGGAGTTCGGGCAGCAGCGGCTGGCGGGGGCCACGCCGGGGCAGGTGCTCGGGACGGTCGGTGTCGAGGGGCTGATCCTGACGGTCACGGGCGTCTTCTTCGGCGCGCTGGCCGCGTTCGCGGGGATCATCCCGTTCACCGTGGTCCGCTCCGACGGGGTGCTGCCGGGTGAGGTCTACGGCGTCGGCGCGGCGGTCGTCGCGGTCGGGGCGGCGGTGACGCTGGGGACCAGCCTGGTCACGGGGCGGCGGATGCTGCGGACACCGGCGGTCGGGGCGGTCGGCACCGCCTCGTGAGAGCTGCGGGACGACGAGGGGCGGCCACTGCCGGTGGCCGCCCCTTTCCATGCCGGCCCCCGTCCCAGACCCCCCGCGTCAGCTCACGGCGGCCGCGTCCAGCAGGGTGGTCACCGTCGGCACGGCCAGCCCGGCCAGCGTCTCGACCCGGGCCCCCGCCCGCGCGCTGGCTCCGTCGAAGACCAGCATCAGCTGGCGGGCGAGCAGCTCAGGATCCCGTGCCCCGCCCTCCTCGGCCTGCGTGCGGAAGTAGCCCTTCAGCCGCTCCTTCGCCCCACGGGCGACCACGCTCGCCGGGTGTTCCGGGTCCTTCAGCTCGACCAGTGCGGCGAGGTAGGGGCAGCCCCGGTAGGCGGGCTCGGTGGACGCCTTCTCCAGGCGTTCGAAGACGCGCAGGATGCGCTCGCGGGGCGTACCCGGGGGCTGCGAACCGGGTGTCAGCTGCGCCTCGTACACCGGCAGCCGTCGCTCCAGGCTTGCCGCGAGTACCTCGTCCTTGCTCGTGAAGAGCTGGTACATGGACCGTTTCGAGACCCCGGCCGTCCGGCACAGCGCCTCGACGCCGATGGAGACGCCCTCGCGGTAGAAGAGCTCGGCCGCCGCGTCGAGGAGCCGGTCCCTGGTGGACGCCTTGTCGGTTGTGGCCATAGGGGCGAGGTTACCTCGCCGCACCCCAGGAGGAAACCGATCGGTCTACCACCTTCCGGTACCCGGAACCCGCATGACATCATCGGTGAACAAGCGCTTAGATAGGCCCTCGGGCGGTCCTGACTCCTGACCGCCCCCACTGTCGCCGCCGATCTGGAGGCCCCGTTGTTCACATCCGTCGACGACGTCTCCGCACGTCTGGCCGAGACCGGCTATCTCGCCTCGCCCGCGGTCGCCACGACCGTCTTCCTCGCCGACCGCCTGGGCAAGCCGCTCCTGGTGGAGGGCCCCGCCGGGGTCGGCAAGACGGAGCTCGCGAAGGCCGTCGCCGAGGTCGCCGGGGCGCGGCTCGTGCGTCTGCAGTGCTACGAGGGGGTCGACGAGTCCCGGGCGCTGTACGAGTGGAACCACGCCAAGCAGCTGCTGCGCATCAGCGCGGGCCGCGACGAGACCTGGGACGAGGCGCGCACGGACATCTTCAGCGAGGAGTTCCTGCTCACGCGTCCGCTGCTGACGGCCATCCGGGGCGACGACCCGAAGGTGCTGCTGATCGACGAGACCGACAAGGCGGACGTCGAGGTGGAGGGCCTGCTCCTGGAGGTGCTCAGCGACTTCCAGGTCACGGTCCCCGAGCTGGGCACCATCACCGCGACACGCCGCCCGTTCGTCGTGCTCACCTCCAACGCGAGCCGGGAGCTGTCCGAGGCGCTGCGCCGCCGCTGCCTCTTCCTCCACATCGGCTTCCCGGACGAGGAGTTGGAGCGCCGGATCGTACGGCTGAAGGTGCCGGGCCTCGACGAGGCACTGGCCCGCTCGGTCGTACGGGTCGTGGGCGCGCTGCGGGCGATGGACCTGCGGAAGGTGCCGTCGGTCGCGGAGACCATCGACTGGGCGCGCACCCTGCTCGCGCTCGGCGCCGACACGCTGGACGAGACGGTCGTGCAGGCCAGTCTCGGAGTGCTCCTCAAGCATCAGGACGACGTCCTCAAGGCGGGCGCCAAGCTCGACCTGGACGCCCTGTGACCACGCCCGCGGGCGTCGCGGAGCGGCTGACGTCCCTCGTCGGGGCGCTGCGCGCGCACGGCATCCGGATCGGCACGAGCGAGACGGTGGACGCGGCGCGGGCGATCGAGGCGCTCGGGCTCATGGACCGGGAGCAGCTGCGCGAGGGCCTGGCGGCGACGCTGTTGCACGGACCCGGCGGGCGGCAGGTGTTCGACCCGGTCTTCGACCTGTACTTTCCGCGGGGTGTCGGCGCGCCGGAGCAGAAGACGGCGGGCCGGGACGCGCTGCGCGAGCGGCTGGCGGAGGCGCTGGCCGCCAACGACCAGGCGCTGATGGGCCGGTTGGCGGTCGAGGCGGTGGACGGTTTCGGCGGCTACGGTTCCGCGCCGGGGTCCGACGGCTGGTCGTCTTACCAGGCGCTCGAACGGCTGCGTCCGCAGACCCTGCTCGCCCGTGTGCGTGACAACGTCCGGGCGCGGGGCGGGAGTTCGGGGTTCGCCGACCGGCTCCTTGAGGACGAGATCCGGCAGCGCATCGAGGTGTTCCGGGCACTGGTGGCCGCGGAGGCGCGGCGCCGGGTCGCCGAGCGGCGCGGCCGGGACGAGATCGCCCGCCGGGCGGTGACGCCGACCGCCGACCGGGTCGACTTCCTGTACGCCGGGAAGGCCCAACTGGCCGAGCTGCGCAGGGCCGTGGCGCCGCTCGCCCGCAAGCTCGCGACCCGGCTCGCGGCCCGTCGCCGCCGCGCCGCCCGGGGCTCGATCGATCTACGGCGGACCCTGCGCGGTTCGCTGTCGACGGGCGGTGTGCCCATGAAGCCGGTGCTGCGCCGACGGCGTCCCGTCCGTCCCGAACTGGTGCTGCTGTGCGATGTGTCGGGCTCGGTGTCCGGTTTCTCGGACTTCACGATGCTGCTGGTGCAGGCGCTGCACGACCAGTTCAGCAAGGTGCGGGTGTTCGCCTTCGTCAACCGGATCGACGAGGTGACGGGGCTGCTCGAACACGGCCGCGCCGACCCGGAGGGGCTCGGCGCCCGCATCGAGGCGGAGGCCAGGCTGACCGGCTATCACGGCAGCAGCGACTACGGCATGGCGCTGGGCGAGTTCGCGGAGCGGTACGGCGACGCGGTCGGCCCGCGCACGACCGTGTTCGTCCTCGGGGACGCCCGCACCAACATGAGCGACCCGAACCTGCCGGCGGTCCGGCAGATCGCCGAACAGGCGCGCCGGGTCTACTGGTTGAACCCCGAGCAGCGCTCCCTCTGGGGCACCGGCGACTCCGTCGCGCCCGCCTACGCCGAGCTGGTCGAGATGCACGAGTGCCGCACCGCCCGGCAGCTCGGGGCGCTGGTGACACGACTGCTGCCGGTGTGATCGGGCGGCGGTCCGCGGCCCCGGAGTGATCGGACGACGCTGAGCTGGCCTGCTGCGAGCTAGGCAACGGCGAGCTGCGGGTAGAGGACGGCCGGGTCTGCCGCCAGGCCCGCCTTGACCTGCCGTGACAGATCATCGGCCAGGACCTCGTAGGCGCCCGACGCGATCCCGTCGAGTGCCTGGGCGGCGACGCTCTCCGGCGTGGCCTTGGGCGCGTCGACGGCGGCGGCCAGGTCGGTGTCGACGTAGCCGACGTGCAGACCGGTGACGTCGATGCCGCGCGGCTTCAGGTCGAGGCGCAGTGAGTTGGTCTGCGACCAGAGGGCGGCCTTGGACGCGCTGTAGGAGCCGGCGAGGCCGAGCCATGACAGCACGGAGTGGACGTTGAGGACGTGGCCACCTCCGTTGCGCTCGATGACGGGGACGAAGGCCCGGGTGACCAGGAGCGGTCCGTAGAAGTTGGTCTCGAACTCGCGGCGGACGTCCTCGACGGGCGAGTCCAGGAAGTTCGCGTTCACCGAGGCGCCCGCGTTGTTGATCAGCAGGGTGACGTCCTGCGCCCGCTCGGCTGCGGCCGCGACGGAGGCGGGGTCGGTCACCTCCAGGGCGAGCGGCACGGCGTCCGGGTGCGTCACCGTGCGCGGGTCGCGGGCGGTGGCGTACACCTTCCGCGCGCCCCGCTCGTAGAGGGCGGCGACCAGGGCGCGGCCGATGCCGCGGCTGCCGCCGGTGACCAGGGCGACGGAACCTTCGATGGCGGTCATGGGACTCTCCCTCGCAATTCACCACGTCGGAAACCGATCGGTTTCCACGACCAGAAGCGTAAACCGATCGGTTTCCTCCGGGCAAGGAGAGGGCTTGACCCTGGCGAAAATCAGGGTCGGTCCCCGATGGTCCGTACGGCGGGGATTTCCTAGGCTCGCCAAGAGCGGAGGGGGATCCCATGAAGGCAGTGATTCAGGATCGGTACGGCTCGGCGGACGTCCTGGAGTTCAGGGACGTCGACCGGCCGGTGCCGGCGGCCGACGAGGTGCTGGTGCGGGTGCACGCGGCCTCGGTCAACGCGTACGACTGGCATCTCATGCACGGCGACCCGGTGATCGGGCGCGCCATGATGGGGTTCCGCAGGCCCAAGGCGCCCGTGCGGGGCCGGGACTTCGCGGGCGTGGTAGAGGCGGTGGGCGCCGGGGTCACCGGGTTCAAGCCGGGCGACGAGGTGTTCGGGGAGGCCGACGGCGCGTTCGCGGAGTACGTGTGCGCGCGGGACGGCGCGGTGGGCCCGAAGCCGGCCAACCTCACCTTCGAGCAGGCGGCGGCGATACCGCTGGCGGGGAACACCGCCCTCATCGGACTGCGCGACGTCGCACGGGTACAGCCGGGTCAGACGGTCCTGGTGAACGGCGCCTCGGGCGGTGTGGGCACCTTCGCCGTACAGCTCGCCAAGGCGTACGGCGCCGAGGTGACGGCCGTGTGCAGCACGAGGAACGTGGACCTGGTCCGGTCACTCGGGGCGGACCGGGTCATCGACTACGAGCAGGAGGACTTCACCCGGGGCGAGCGGCGCTACGACGTGGTGCTGGACCTGGTGGGCAACCACTCGCTGGCGGAGTTCCGGCGCGTGGTCACCCCCGCCGGGGCGCTCGTCCTGTCGGGCGGAGGGGTGTACGAGGGCGGCAGCTTCGTCGGACCGATGGGCCTCTTCCTCAAACGGCGGCTGGTGGCGCCCTTCTCGCGCCACCAGCGGCTGCTCGAAATATCGGCCCGGCAGAGCAGGGCGAACCTCGCGGCGCTGCGGGAGCTGGCCGAGTCCGGGAAGATCGCCCCGGTCGTCGAGCGGACGTATCCGCTGAGCGAGGCCGCCGAGGCCATCCGGTACCTGGAGGTGGAGCACGCGCGCGCGAAGATCGTCGTCACCGTGTGACGCGCCGGGCGCTCCGGTCGGCACTACTTCGGCTTCGCGTACTCCCTCGCCGTCTGCCCCTGGAAGTCGTAGACCACGACCTGCTCGTCGCCCACGACCCAGGCGTCATGTCCGGGCGAGCACACGAAGACGTCCCCGGGACCGACTTCGGTCTCCCCGCCCTCGTCCATGGTGATGTGCATACGGCCCTGGACCATGTAGCAGTTGTGGTGCATCTGACAGCTCTCGGTGCCCGCGAGCGGGCCCACGGACTCCGACCAGCGCCAGCCCGGCTCGAAGGTCGCCACGGCGAAGTCGAGATCCGTCATGTGGACCGCTTCGAGGTGCCCGCGGGGGAAATCACGCCGCTCGTCCGGCTTTTCGAGGGGCTTCACTTCCAACATGACGTACTCCCTTCCGGCCGCGGTCGACCGCGGCCGGGGCCGGATTCCCCGACGGCCCTGGGCACCGCCGCGGGCGGGCCGACCCCCTTGCCACTCCATGGTCCGCCCGGCCACCCGGGGCCGCCAATCGGCAGATGCCCGCTCAGCCCTGCTTCCCGCAGAGCTCGGCGAAGCGCGCCGCGTCGACGTTGCCGCCGGAGATGATCACGCCGATCCGGCGCGGAGGCGCACCCACCCGGCCGGTGAGCAGCGCCGCCAGCGGGGTGGCGCCGCTCGGCTCGACGACGATCTTCAGCCGCTCGAAGGCGAACCGCATCGCGTCCCGGATCTCGTCGTCGCCGACCAGCGCGATCTCGTCCACGAGCCGCCGGTTGACGGAGAAGGTGAGCTCGCCGGGCGTGTGCAGGGCCTGGCCGTCGGCGATGGTCCGCGGCACCGGGATGCTGATGCGCCGCCCCGCTTCCAGGGACCGCTTGGTGTCGTCGCCGGCCTCCGGCTCGACGCCGATCACCCGGGCGCCCGGGTGCAGCCCCTTGACGACGGTGGCGCTGCCCGCGATCAGCCCACCGCCGCCCACCGGTGTGATCAGCGCGTCCAACTCCCCCACTTCTTCGAGGAGTTCGAGGGCGGCGGTGCCCTGCCCGGCCATGACGTGCGGATGTTCGTAGGGCGGGATCAGGGCGAGACCGCGCTCGGCCGCGAGGGCCTCCCCGATGGCGACACGGTCGCCGGTGTAGCGGTCGTAGGTGACGATCTCCGCGCCGTAGCCGAGGGTGGCGTCCCGCTTGGACGGCGGGGCGTCCTCGGGCATGACGATCACCGCACTGGTGCCGAGTTCACGGGCGGCCAGGGCGACGGCCTGGGCGTGGTTGCCGGAGGAGTAGGCGGCGATGCCCCGGGCCAGCTGCTCCGGGCTCAGCCGGGACGCGGCGTTGTAGGCGCCGCGGAACTTGAAGGCGCCGACCCGCTGGAAGTTCTCGCACTTGAGGAAGACCTCGGCGCCGACGAGTGCGTCGAGCGTGCGTGAGCGCAGTACCGGGGTGCGGTGCGCGACGCCCTTGAGCCGGGTGGCGGCATCGCGGACGTCGTCGAGGGTGATCGGCGGGGTGGTGGTCGTCACGCGTGTCCTCCGGGGGAAGTCGTAGCGGTCGTGGCACGGTCCGCCGCCGTCTCGCCCTCGGCCTCGGC
>JABFVM010000199.1 GCA_013362785.1 Streptomyces sp.
CTCCCCTCCATCCACTCCCCCAGCCGACTGTCGATCACCCCCGCGCCCCCAATTTTCAGTGCGGCGCCCGCGACGGCAACCCTGATGACAGGGCCTGATGGCGTCGGCGGACAGCAAGGTGGCCGTGGTCTACGCCCTGCTGGTTAATCTTCGGGTGTGACCACCGAGTTGGCCTTGCTGTCCAGAGTCGCCTGTCGTGGGCGGGAGATCACCGCGCCCCGGCTGCGCGGCTTGTTGGCGTTGCTTGCCGAGGAACTACGCACCGGCTGCAGCACGGGTCGGCTGGTGGAGGGGCTGTGGCGGGAGGAGTTGCCGGAGCGGCCGGCCAAGGCGGTGCAGATCCTGGTGTCGCGGCTCAGGACGCAACTGGGTGCCGATCTGATCGTGAGCACGCCGACGGGCTACCGCATCGCGCTCGACGAGGCACAGGTCGACAGCTCCGCGCTGCTGCTGTACGAGGCGGCGAGCGCCGAACGCGCGCGGGCGGGGGATCACGAAGGCGCCCTGGCGCAGGCCGAGGCGGGCCTGGCTCTGTGGGACGGGAACGCGGGCGCCGGGACAGGAGAGGACCTGCATGATCCGGTGGTCGCGCTGCGCGTCGGCCGTGTCCGGGCGTTCCGTTCGCTGGTCCGGTCGCGGGCCCTCGCGCTCGCCCGGCTGGGGCGGCGCGAGGAGGCCGTGGCGCCGCTGACCGAGCTGGCCCGCGAGCTGCCGCACGACGAGGAGGTGCTGGCGCAGCTGCTGCGTTGCGAGGCCGTGGCCGCGGGCCGGGCTGCCGCGCTGACCCGGTACGACGCCTATCGCCGTCGGCTTCGCGATGAGCTGGGTACCGATCCGGGCGCCGAACTCAGGGCCACGTACCAGGAGTTGCTGAGCGCGGATGTCGCGCCGGTCCGTCACGGCGTGCAGCACGAGCCGAACCAGCTGCTGGGCCGGGACGCCGACATCGCCGCCGTGGCGGGGCTGCTGCGCGAGGTCCGGGTGGTCGGCGTCATCGGTCCCGGCGGGCTGGGCAAGACCCGCCTCGCCCATGCGGTGAGCCGCACGGCCGAGCAACCGGTGGTCCACTTCGTCACCCTGGCCGGCGTCACCGCCGACGACGACGTGGCCGACGAGGTGGCCTCGGCCGTCGGCGCCGGGGAAGGGCGGCAGTTCGCCGGAGCCGCGGATGCGGTGTCCCGGGTCGTCACCGCGCTGGGTCCGGGGCCCGTACTGCTGGTGCTGGACAACTGCGAGCACGTGATCCGCGGCGCCGCCGATCTCGTACAGGCACTGGTGTCGGGGTCGAAGGGGCTGCGGGTCCTGGCCACCAGCCGGGCGCCGCTGGGCCTGACCTCGGAGTCCGTGTACGCGCTGCCGGAACTGTCCCTGGCGACCTCGGCCGAACTCTTCGGGCAGCGCGCGCGGGCCGCCCGGCCCGGCGTGGAACTGCCCGCCGCTCAAGTGGCCGAGATCTGCCGCCACCTGGACGGGCTGCCGCTGGCCGTGGAACTCGCCGCGGCCCGGGTGCGGGTGCTGTCCGTGGCCGACATCTCCCGCCGACTCCAGAACCGTTTCACCCTGCTGCGCGGCGGTGCCCGCGATGCTCCCGAGCGGCATCGCACCCTGCGGGCCGTGGTCGAGTGGAGCTGGAATCTGCTGGAGCCCGACGGCAGGACGGCGATGCGGGCCCTGTCGGTGTTCCCCGGCGGCTTCACCGAGGACGCGGCGCAGTGGGTGCTCGGCGAGGCGGGGGACGCGCTGAGCCTGCTGGAGCAACTCGCCGACCAGTCCTTGATCAAGGTGGACGACAGCCCTTCCGGGGTGCGCTTCCGCATGCTGGAGACGCTGCGGGAGTTCAGCGCCGACCGGCGGGCGGAGGCGGGCGAGGAGGAGGTGGTGACCGACCGTTTCCTGTCCTGGGCCCGGGATTTCGGCCGAGCCCACCACGATGTGCTGTTCGGCGGCGACGCGACGCCCTCCTGGAACCGCATCCGTGCCGAGCAGGACAACCTCGTCCTGGCACTGCGCCACGCGCTGGCCCGTGCCGACGGACCCACCACCGCCGCCGTCACCGCCGTACTGTCGTCGTTGTGGGCCACCGGCAGCGACTACGCCCGCCTCGCCACCCTCGCCGCAGAGACCGGCGGGCCGCTGTCCCATTTCCTCCCCGGCCCCGGGAACCCCGAGGACGTGGAGCCGGCCCGCAGTGCGGCGACCGTGTGCGCCGCCAGCCTCTTCATGGGCCTCGGCCCGCACGCCGTACGCCAGCTGGTCACGCTGCGCCGGCTGCCGCCCGCCCCGCCGGACACCCTGATGCGGGCGATGGCCGTCGTGCTGCGTGCCGTCCCGGACATGCGGCCGCCGGAGTACGCGCGACTGCAGGAACTCTGCGACGCCGACGAGCCCATGCTGGCGGGCATGGCGGCCGGGGTCGCCAGCTACGTATGGGAATCCGAGCACCGGACGGAGCGCGCCCTGGAGTGCGCCCGGCAGATGCTAGACGCGCTGACGCCGCTCGCCAATCCGGCCATCCAACTGCTCGCTCACGGACGGATCAGCGAGTTGTGTCTGCAGTCCGAGCGGGGCGCGGAGGCTTACGACCATCTGCGGGCCGCGCTGGACGCACTCGGCGGGTTCGGCGACTGGCTGGACTCCGGCGGCGTCCGCTGGGGGCTGCTCCTTGCGTGTCTGCAGCGCGGGGAGGTCGAGGAAGCGGAGTACTGGCTGGGGCTCGCCGCGTCGGACGCGCAGCCCGAGGACACCCAGACCTTCACCTCCGATCTGCCGGCCCGGGCGGAGATCGCACTGGCCCGGGGGCTGACTGAGGTCGGACTCGGGCTGTGGCGGCAGGCTGTGGAGCGGATGCGGGAGGGCAGCCTGCGCCATGCCGGTGATCCGTTCGTGGATACGTGGCTGCTCCGGATGGAGTCGGCCGCGGTCGCCGCGCACGCCCAGCACGGTCGGCTGGAGCCGGTGGCCGAGCTGGCCGAGCGACTGCGGGAGCGGCTGCTGGAGATGCTGTCGTCCGGCTCATCGGGCCTTTCAGGCTCCTCCGGCTCCTCCCGTACCCCCGGCTCCTCAGGTGACCGGGCTCCGGTGGAGCTGCCGGTATACGGAACGGTCCTGCTCGCCCTCGGATTCGCCGGGCTCGCCCGGGGCGATACGTCGGCCGTGCGGCTGGTGGCCCTCGCGGAACGGATGCCGGTGGTGCGGGAGTTCCCCACCTTCTCCTCGGCCCGGTCCCGGCAGGCGGCCGAGCAGGCCGACAGGGCGGCGTACGCCGACGCGGGGTCGAGGTACGCCGCCCTGGGGCGGGAGGAGCTGCGGGCAGCGGCCCTGCGGGAGCTCAACTCCGGGGCTCACGGTTGAACTGGGCCTTGGACCACCAGTAGCCCAGCAGGGTCAGGCCCAGGCACCAGGCGACGGTGAGGACGGCGTTCTTGGTGCCGATCCCGCTGCCCATCAACAGCCCGCGCAGGGTCTCGATGGCGGGCGAGAAGGGCTGGTACTCGGCGAACCAGCGGAACCAGCCCGGCATGGCGTCCACCGGCACGAACGCGCTGCCCAGGAGCGGCAGGATCATCAGGGGCTGGGCGGCGTTGCTGGCCCCCTCGGCGTTGGGGGACGCAAGGCCCATGCCGACCGCGAGCCAGATCAGCGCCGTGCTGAACAGCGCCAGCAGGACCGCCGCCACGAGCCACTCCAGCGGCGACGCGTCGGGCCGGAAGCCGATGGCCAGACCGACGCCCAGCACCACGGCCAGGGCCATCAGCGACTGGATCACGCTGCCGGCCACATGGCCGATCAGCACGGAGGTGCGGGAGATCGCCATGGTGCGGAACCGGGCCATGATCCCCTCGGTCATGTCCATGGCCACGGATACCGCTGTGCCGATCGCGATCCCGCCGATGGTCATGAAGAGGATGCCGGGGACCACGTAGGCGATGTAGTCGGCGCGGTCCGCTGTGCCGCCGTTCATGCCCGCGCTCATCACGTCGCCGAAGACGTACACGAAGAGCAGCAGCAGGATCACCGGGGTGAGGAGCAGGTTGAGGGTGAGGGACGGGTAGCGGCGGGCGTGCAGGAGGTTGCGCCGCAGCATGGTGAGGTTGTCGCGGAGGGCGTGGGTGGCGGCGCTCATCGGACGGTCTCCTTGGGGGTGGTCTGCGGGGACGGGGCGGGCACGGGGCTGCCGGTCAGGGCGAAGAACACGTCGTCCAGGTCCGGGGTGTGCACGGACAGCTCGTCGGCCTCGATGCCCGCGGCGTCGAGCCAGTCGAGGATGGCGCGCAGCTCGCGCTGGCTGCCGCCGCTCGGGATCTGCAGCGACAGCGACTCGTCGTCCCGCGTCGTCTCGCGCAGCGCGGTCGCCGCCTGTTCGTACGCCACCGGGTCGGAGAACCGCAGCCGCACATGGCCGCCGGGCACGAGCCGCTTGAGCTCCTCGGCACTGCCCTGGGCAACGAGCTTGCCGTCGTTGAGCACGGCGATGCGGTCGGCGAGTTCGTCGGCCTCCTCCAGATATTGGGTGGTGAGGAAGACGGTGACGCCGTCGCCCGTGACGAGTTCGCGGATGATCTGCCACATGTTGTGCCGGGAGCGCGGGTCGAGGCCGGTGGTCGGCTCGTCGAGGAAGATGATCCGCGGGCTGCCGACCAGCGTCATGGCGATGTCGAGGCGGCGCTTCATGCCGCCGGAGTAGGTGGAGGCGGGCTTCTTCGCGGCCTCGGTGAGGTCGAAGCGCTCCAACAGTTCGGCGGTGACCTGCCGTCCCTCCCGCTTGGAGAGATGGTGCAGGTCGGCCATCAGCCACATGTTCTCCTCGCCGGTGATCAGACCGTCGACGGCGGAGAACTGCCCCGTGACACCGATCGCGGCGCGCACCGCCTGGGCCTCGGCGGTGAGGTCGTGGCCGCCGATCCGGGCCTGTCCGCCGTCCGCGGAGATCAGGGTGGACAGGATGTTGACCGCCGTGGTCTTCCCCGCGCCGTTCGGCCCGAGCAGGGAGAAGATCGTGCCGGCGGGCACGCGGATGTCGATGCCGTCGAGGACGGTCTTGTCCCCGTAGGCCTTGCGCAGCCCGGTGGCCGCGATCGCGAGTTCGTGGTTCGTCGTCATGCCGCAGAGCTTGCGCTCGCGACGGTTCAGAACGGCCTCAACTCGGTTTCAGCCGTCCCGCGAGCGCTTCCGGAGCTTCCTGGCTGCGCGGAGCCACCAGACCCGACTCATAGGCGAACACGACGAGTTGGGCCCGGTCCCGGGCCGCCAGCTTCGTCATCGCCCTGCTGATGTGCGTCTTCGCCGTGAAGGGGCTGATCACCATGTGCTCGGCGATCTCCTCGTTCGTCAGACCCCGTGCCGCCAGCGCCGTCACCTCGCGTTCGCGGCGGGTCAGGCACTCCAGGCCGGGTGCGGTGGCCCGGTCCGGTGGTCGCGACACGAACTCGCCGATCAGGGTGCGGGTCACCGACGGGGACAGCAGCGCCTCCCCGCGTGCCACCACCTCGATCGCCTGGAGCAGGTCGGCCGGTTCGGTGTCCTTGAGGAGAAAGCCGCTCGCTCCGGCGCGCAGGGCCTCGAAGACGTACTCGTCGTGGCCGTAGTTCGTCAGGATCACCACGCGGACCGCCGACAGGGCCGGGTCCGCGGCGATGCGGCGGGTCGCCTCTATGCCCGTCATCACCGGCATCTGTACGTCGACCAGCGCGATGTCGGGGACCTGGGCGCGGACCAGCTCCAGGCCCCGCTCACCGTCCGCCGCCTCGCCGACCACCTCGATGCCGTCCTCGGCGTCCAGCAGGGCCCGGAAGCCCGCCCGCATCAGCGCCTGGTCGTCGACGAGGGCCACCCTGATCACGTCGCCCGTCATCCCGCTATCCCGTCGCCCGTCATCCCGTCGTCCCCGTTCTCATCCCGTCTCCCCCAGCGGCAGCCGCGCCCGCACGGCGAACCCGCCCTCCGCGCGCGGGGCGGCGTCCAGGGTGCCGCCGAGGGCCGTGACGCGTTCGCGCATGCCGGTCAGACCGATGCCGGGGGTGGGCGGACTGGACGGGTCGGCCGTGCCGTCGTCCTCGACGTGGATCGTCAAGTCTCCCTCACCGTAAGCCAGTTGGACTCCCACTTTCGCCGGTCCCGCGTGTCGTGCCGCGTTCGTCAGGGCCTCCTGGACGATGCGGTACATCGCCCGGTCGACCGTCGCCGCGAGCGGCCGCTCCTCCCCCGTCACCGTGAGCTCGACCGCGAGCCCGGCCGCTCTGGCCCGCTCGACGAGCAGTGCGGGAGTGCCGGTCGGCTCGTCCGTGCGCAGTACCTCCAGCGTGGCGCGCAGCTCGCGCATCGCCTCGCCGCTCGCCTCCTGGATGGCGAGCAGCGCGGGCGGTATCTCCTCGCCCCGTTTGCGGGCCAGGTGCACGGCGACGCCCGCCTGGAGCTTGACGATCGAGATGCTGTGGGTGAGCGAGTCGTGCAACTCGCGGGCTATGCGCAGGCGTTCCTCGCCCGCTCTGCGCAACGCCGCCTCCTCCCGGGTGCGTTCGGCCTCCAGCGCGCGCTGTTCGGTCTGGCGCAGATAGGCCTGCCAGTTGCTGTCGGCCAGCCCCGTCACCACCGCGCACAGGAACCAGCCGGCGAGGAGCAGTGCCTCGCGCGCCACCTCCGCGCTCGCCGAGCCCGCCGCCACATAGCCGCCGAGGAAGACGGCGGCGGCAGCGGCGGCCGTGCCCCGGTACCCGGTCCGTCCCGCCGTGTGCACCGCGCCCGCGACGGGCAGGGCCATGATGGCGGCGGGTCCCGCGTGGACGACCACGGCGAGCAGGCAGCCGGTGGTGATCGCGAGCACCACGCGCGGGGCGCCGCGGTGGGCGGCGAGGGCCAGGGAACCGACCGCGATCAGCGCCAGGTCGAGGAGTCCGGCACGGTCGTCAGACCCGGCGACGAGCAGAGTGATGGCGCCGGCCACGACCGCGCCGGCCGCGTCGGCGAACCGCTCGCGTGTGATTCGTTGCCCACCCATGCCCGCACACTAGACCGCGCCACCGACAGCGGCGTCAGCCCTGTGGACGGCTCCCGGACTACTCCCGTCGCAGTAGTGCCCGGCACCGCCCCGCCCGGCCGTCGCAGTGCCAACTCCCTTCGCCGGTACGACGACCCGGGCCGCCCGGCGGGCGCACGCTGCTGCCATGTCCACACCCTTCCGATACACCGAACCCGTCCCGCCCCGGTCCGCCGCAGGCACCGTCGCCGAGGTGTACGCACAGATCGCCCTCGACTTCGGCATCGCCGCACCCTCCACCTTCGTGGTCCTGTCCTGCGCGCCCGAACTTCTCGCATCCACCTGGGCGTTGATGCGCGAGTCGCTCATCGCGGGCCCCGGCAGCCGCACCGGCAAGGAGCTGGTGGCGCTCGGGGTGTCGCTGGCCAACAAGTGCCCGTTCTGCGTGGACGCGCACACCGTGCTGCTGCACGCCACCGGCGACCACGCGCTGGCGGAGCGGCTGGCACGGGGAGAGGCCCCGCCCGACGAGGCACACGCGCGCGTGCTGGCCTGGGGGAAGCACACGCGTGTGCCCGGCGCCGCCCTGGCGCCGTACCCCTTCCCGCAGGCGCACGCCCCGGCCTACCTGGGCACCGCGCTCACCTTCCACTTCATCAACCGGATCGCGTCGGCCCTGCTGACCGAGAACCTGCTGCCGGCCGGCGCCCAGCGGTTCCGGGCGGTGCGCAGTCTCGCGGGGCGCTCGCTCGCCCGGACCGTACGCCGCCCCGCCCGCCCCGGTGCCGCCCTGGCGCTGCTCGACCACGCCGACCCCGGTGAGGCACCCGCCTGGGCGGGCGGCACGGGCGTCGGCCTCGCGTACGCGGCGCTGCTCAGGGCCGCCCTGGCGGGCGCCGACCTGCTCGGCGCCGACGACCAGGATCTCGTCGAGGAGGTCATCCACGACTGGGACGGTGCGCATCCGCCGCTCGCCCTGCCCGGCTTCCCGGACCGGCGGGAGCGTCCCGGTGCGCGCCTGGTGCTGCTGGCCGCCCTCGCGCCGTACCGGATCACGGGCGAGGACGTGGCGGCCTGGCGTCGGCCCGGGCACACCGACCGCTGTCTGGTGCGCCTGGTCTCCTACGGCGCCTTTCTCGCGGTGGACCGAATTGAAAGCGCTATCTCCTCTCAAATCATCCAGGAGGCCCTGTAACTCGCCCAGGACACCACGTAATTGCGGCCGTCCCGTAACGGCGTCAGCACGGAGCGAGTTGGCACTTCCGCCTCACAGGGAGTCATGTGACACTGGCGTCCCGTCCGCAGTGCGGACTCCCTCCGCACCGTCCCCCACGAAAAGTGCGCCGTGCGTTCTCTTCCTTTGCCGATCGCCCTCACCGCGCGTCTGTCGCCCGTCGTCGTGCTCGCCGCGGCGGGCTGGGCGCTGTCGTCCGGACCGCTGGCCGCGACGCCGGCTGCCGAGGACCGGGCGGCGACGCAGAAGACCGACGGCGAGGAGCCCTCGGCGCCCGCCACGGAGGCCGTGTCGAAGACGTACTCCGCCGCTCCCGCGCCCTGCGACAGCCTGGGCTCGAAGTCCATAAAGTCGCTGGTGCCGGGGGCCAAGACGGCCGGCAAGGAGATCCCCTCGACGGACTCGAAGCTGCGCCGCACCTGCTCGTGGAACGCGCTCAAGGGCTATGAGTACCGGTGGCTGGACGTCTCCTTCGAGATCACGCAGTCGGACGACGCGGCGAAGGAGTCCTTCAAGGAGCGCGTCGCCGACAAGAGCGGCGGCGGTGACGTCCCGGGCATCGGCGACGCGGGCTACTCCGTCGTGAACCTCTCCACCGAGGACAAGCAGCAGACACGTGAGGGCGTGGTGCTGGTCCGCTCGTCCAACGCGCTGATCTCCATCACGTACAGCGGCAGCGACTTCGAGTCGAAGAAGGCGCCCGCCTCGGACGACATCAACAAGGGCGCGATCAAGGCGGCCAAGGAGGCGGTCGCCGCCCTGGAGGACGGCCAGAAGGGCTGACCGCCCTCCGACCGTCCTCCGAAACCGGGTGACAGAGCCGACTCACCGAGCCGAGTCACCGAGCCG
>JABFVM010000520.1 GCA_013362785.1 Streptomyces sp.
CTCCCTCCCCGAGGACGACCTCTTTGCGGGCATCCGCGACAATGCCTGACATGAGCGCAAGCGCAAGCCTGGCAATGACACAGCTCGTCACCCTCGCCAAGGAGGTCGACGAGGACAAGGTCACTCCCGGCGTCCTCGGTTTCATCGTCTTCGCGGTGATGGCGGTGGCGGTGTGGGGCCTGATGAAGTCCATGAGCCGCCACATGAACAAGGTCGACTTCAAGGAGGCCCCGGACCCCGAGACGGGGGCCTCCGACGAGGGTGCCGACGCCAAGGACGCGGCCGAGCCACGGCAGCGCTGAGGACGACGGCGCGGCGGGGGCTCGGTGCCCGAGTCACTGCCGGGCTGCCGTCCCCACCCCCATGACCTCGCGCGCATGGCGGTTCGGCACCATGCCGAGCCGCCAGGCCTGCCAGCCCGCCTCCAGGTTCACGCCGCGTTCGAGCAGGAGCCGGTACGCCTCCACATAGTCGTCCAGCTTGGTGTCCCGCAGCGGATGGCCGGTGCGGGACAGCTGGGCCAGCTCCTCCTGCGCCACGGCCGTCCCGATCTCCACACCACCGGGCGCCGCGTACGGCAGCAGGGTGCAGCGCAGGAAGCGGGCCCAGTCCTCGCCCCTGTGGTCCCCGTACGAGGTGAACAGGCCCACCGCCTCGTCGCACAGGGTCAGGGCCTGCTGGGTGCGGGTGTTGCCGCCGTCCACGACCGCGAGTTCCAGGCAGGTCCAGGCCTCGCCGTGGGAGACGCCGATGCGCTGGAAGTCGGCCCGGGCGTCCATCAGGAGCTGACGGGCGAAACCGGAGTTCTTCAGCGAGCCGGTCTGGGCGGCGCGCTGGTCACGGGTGACCCGGGCCGAGTGGTGCCGGGCGCAGGCGAGGCCGTACACGTCGCGCATCCGGGAGAACATCGTGCGTGAACGTTCCAGCTCGCGTACCGCGAGATCCAGGTTGCCCGTCTCCTCCAGGGCCTGGCCCAGGTAGTAGAGGGACCAGGCCTCGCCGCGCGCGTCCTCGTTGTCGCGGTGGCGGGCGGCCGCCTGGCGCAGGCCGTCCACCGCCGGTGACGGATCGCCGGCGACCAGCCGGGCGCGGGACAGCTGGGTCATCGCCCAGGCCTCGCCACGGGCGTCGCGGGTGCGGCCGTACAGATCCAGGGCCGTGCGCAGCTCGGTCTCCGCGCGCGGTACGTCGCCCATGCGCAGGCCCAGCTGGCCGAGCTGGAAGTGGGCCCAGGCCTCGCCGTGGATCGACTCGCCGGCCCGGTGCAGGGACAGCGACTCGGTCAGCAGGGCGAGGGACTCGGAGACCCGGCCCCGGTCCCGCTCCACCGCCGCCAGCGCGTGCATCGTCCAGGCGCGGTCCGTCGCCAGCGCGGGCGCCGACTGCAGGTCCAGGGCCTCGCGGAGTTTCGTCGCCGCCTCGGTCAGGTTGCCCTGGTGGTGCAGGGTGATGCCGAGGGAGCACAGGGCGCGGGCCGCGCCCGCGTCATGGTGGGCCTCCATGTAGAGGTCCACCACCGACGCCAGGGTCGTGCGCGCCTTGTCCAGCTCGCCGAGCTGCCGGGCCGCGATACCCGTGCGCCACTGCACCGAGCGGACCAGCAGGCCCTGGTCGACCGCCTCGGCCAGCTCGCTGATCTCGCCCAGCCGGTAGAGGTCGCCCCGCAGCAGGCAGTAGTCGCACAGGGCGCCAAGGAGGTTCAGCACCGCCGCCTGGTTCACGTCCTCCGCGTGCCTGAGCGCCGCCGTGATGAAGCTCGACTCGTCGTCCAGCCAGCGCAGCGCGTCGTCCAGCGAGGTGAAGCCGTGCGGGCTGAAGCGGTCGGAGCGGGTCGACATGTTGCCGTCGACCAGGCGCAGCACCGAGTCCGCCAGCTCCGCGTAGTTCACGATCAGCCGCTCCTGCGCGGCCGTACGCTCCGTCGGTTCCTCCTCGTCGAGGAGGCGGGCCTGGGCGAAGTCGCGGACCAGGTCGTGCAGGCGGTAGCGGTTGCCGCGGACGTGGTCGATCAGGCCCGACCGGGAGAGGGCCGCCAGGTGGCGGGTCGCCTCCGCCTCGTCCGTGGCCAGCAGCGACGCCGCCGCTGCCGCGCCCAGCGAGGCCCGGCCGGCCAGCGCGAGCCGGCGCAGCAGCCGCCGCGCCATCTCCGACTGGTCGGTGTAGCGCAGCCACAGCACCCGTTCGATCGGTTCCACCGGGCCGTACGCGCCCAGGTCCGTCGCCAGCGTGCGCGGCGAACGCGGCCCCAGTGACGAGCCCGCGATCCGCAGCGCCAGCGGCAGCCCGCCGCACAACTGCCGTATCAGATCGGCGGATTCGGCGTCGTAGGGCCCCGAGGAGTCTTCTGCCGTCGCGGTGAGCAGCTCCTCCGCGCCCGCCGCGTTCAGGGCCGCCACCGGCAGCTGGTGCACCCAGGCGGCGAGGTCCGCGGGCAGGCCGAGGGGCTCGCGGGCGGTGACCAGGACGAGGCTGTCGGAGCGCTCGGGGACGAGGGTGCGGATCTGCTCGGGGTCCGAGGCGTCGTCCAGTACGATCGTGACCGGCAGGCCGGTGAGGTGCTGGTGGTAGAGCTCGCTCAGCCGCTTGACCTGCTGGTCCGCCGAGGAGCGCTCACGGAACAGCAGCTGCTCGCGGGGCGCGCCCAGCCGGTTCAGCAGATGCAGCAGCGCGTCCCGGGTGGACAGCGGCGACTCCTCCGTCGTGTCGCCCCGCAGATCCACCAGGCACGCCCCGCGGAACTGGTCCTTCAGATCGTGGGCCGCGTGCACGGCGAGTGCCGTACGGCCGCTGCCGGGTGCCCCGTGCAGGACGACGACCGTCGGCTTGGTCTCCGTACTCGCACGTGCCGCCTGCACCCACTGCCGGATGCGGGCCATCTCCTGCCTGCGACCCCCGAACGGATCGACCGGCTCCGGCAGTTGGCCGAACGACTGCTCCAGCACGCTGCGCCCGCGGGCCGCCGCGCTCTTGTCCGCGCCCTTGAGCCGCGGCCCCGTCTTCTTCGGGCCGGTGGACGCGCTCAGCACCCGCTGCTGGTCGAGGAACGGACGGATGCCCCGTACCTCCAGCGCCGTCAGCCACGTCAGCCGCAGCTGTTCCGGGCCACCGGGCTGGCCGACGGCGCCCGCGCGGTGGTGCGCGGCGGGCAGATGCGTACCGGCCACCTTCACGACGGTCGCCGCCGCGCCGATGACGCCCACGGTCACGCCGGCGCCCACCGCCGTGGTGGTGTCCGTGCCGAGCGCGAGGTCGGCCACCAGCGCCGCGAGGGCCGCGACACCGGCCACCATCAGCGGCGTACCGCCGCCCTCCCGCGCGAACCGCTGACCGAACGTCAGCCGGCCGGCCTCCGCCTCGTCCAGCGCCCGGGTGTACGCCTCGTACTCCTCGGCCGCCGTCTGCGCCATGGAGTCCAGCGCCCCGCGCGCCCGCGACAGCAGCACCTGCCCCTCGATGCGGCCACCCGAACGCCGCACCTCCTCCTCCACGGCCCGAGCCAACAGCCGCTCGGCATCGGCCCGATGGCTGTCCCGCATGTCACGTCCCCCTCCGGCGGCAATGGCGTTCTTGGTCAAGTGTGCTGCGGATAGGGCGCCGTGGGGAGGGGGCCGGGTGATCGCGCACAGCGGAGAGGAACCGGGAGCCTGAACATCAACGCCGTGTACTCCTCGGAAGCGAAGCCGGGCGACCGTTTCCGCCTGCGGAGCGGCGACGGCGGTACTGCCTGCCTCCGTGGCACCGTCCGGAGACGCCCTGGTGGACGCCTGACGCGTGACGGAGGGGGTACTGCGGCAGGATGGACCCCATGCCGAACCGACTGGCTCACGAGACGTCCCCCTATCTGCTCCAGCACGCCGACAACCCCGTCGACTGGTGGCCGTGGTCGGCCGAGGCCTTCGAGGAGGCCCGCAAGAGCGGCAAACCGGTCCTGCTCAGCGTCGGATACAGCAGCTGCCACTGGTGTCACGTCATGGCGCACGAGTCCTTCGAGGACCAGGAGACCGCCGACTACCTGAACGCCCACTTCGTCAGCGTCAAGGTCGACCGCGAGGAACGCCCCGACGTGGACGCCGTCTACATGGAGGCCGTCCAGGCGGCCACCGGCCAGGGCGGCTGGCCCATGACGGTGTTCCTCACCCCGGACGCCGAGCCCTTCTACTTCGGCACCTACTTCCCGCCCGCCCCCCGCTCCGGCATGCCGTCCTTCCGCCAGGTCCTGGAGGGCGTACGCAGCGCCTGGACCGACCGGCGGGACGAGGTCGCCGACGTCGCCGGGAAGATCGTCCGGGACCTGGCCGGGCGGGAGATCTCCTACGGCGGCCCCGAGGCCCCCGGGGAGGAGGAGCTGGCGCAGGCGCTGCTCGGGCTCACCCGGGAGTACGACCCGCAGCGCGGCGGATTCGGGGGCGCGCCCAAGTTCCCGCCGTCCATGGTGATCGAGTTCCTGCTGCGCCACCACGCGCGCACCGGCGCCGAGGGCGCCCTGCAGATGGCGCGGGACACCTGTGAGCGCATGGCCCGCGGCGGCATCTACGACCAGCTCGGCGGCGGCTTCGCGCGCTACTCCGTCGACCGCGACTGGGTCGTGCCGCACTTCGAGAAGATGCTGTACGACAACGCCCTGCTGTGCCGCGTCTACGCCCACCTCTGGCGCGCGACCGGCTCCGAGCTCGCCCGCCGAGTCGCCCTCGAAACCGCCGACTTCATGGTGCGTGAACTGCGTACCGCCGAAGGCGGTTTCGCCTCCGCCCTCGACGCCGACAGCGACGACGGCACCGGCAAGCACGTCGAGGGCGCCTACTACGTCTGGACCCCGCGGCAGCTGCGCGAGGCGCTCGGCGACGACGACGCCGAACTCGCCGCCCGCTACTTCGGCGTCACCGAGGAGGGCACCTTCGAACACGGTTCCTCCGTCCTCCAGCTCCCGCAGCAGGACGAACTGTTCGACGCCGAGAAGATCGCCTCCGTACGGCAGCGGCTGCTCGACAGGCGCGGTGAGCGCCCCGCCCCCGGCCGGGACGACAAGATCGTCGCCGCCTGGAACGGCCTGGCGATCGCCGCCCTCGCCGAGACCGGCGCCTACTTCGACCGCCCCGACCTGGTGGACGCCGCCCTCGGCGCCGCCGACCTCCTGGTCCGGCTGCATCTCGACGACCACGCCCGTATCGCCCGCACCAGCAAGGACGGCCAGGTCGGTGCCAACGTGGGCGTGCTGGAGGACTACGCCGACGTCGCCGAGGGCTTCCTCGCGCTGGCCTCCGTCACCGGCGAGGGCGTCTGGCTGGAGTTCGCCGGGTTCCTGCTCGACCACGTACTCGCCCGCTTCGTCGACGAGGAGTCCGGCGCCCTCTACGACACCGCGGCCGACGCCGAGCAGCTGATCCGCCGCCCCCAGGACCCCACCGACAACGCCGCCCCCTCCGGCTGGACCGCGGCGGCCGGGGCCCTGCTGAGCTATGCCGCGCAGACCGGTGCCGAGCCGCATCGCACCGCCGCCGAGCGGGCCTTGGGCGTGGTCAAGGCCCTCGGACCGCGCGTCCCCCGCTTCATCGGCTGGGGGCTGGCGGTCGCCGAGGCCAACCTCGACGGGCCACGCGAGATCGCGGTCGTCGGGCCGACGATGGACGACGCCGCCACAAAGGCCCTGCACCACACGGCACTTCTCGGCACCGCGCCGGGTGCGGTCGTGGCCATGGGAACTCCGGAGAGTGGCGAATTCCCGCTCCTCGCCGACCGCCCCCTCCAGCAGGGCGAACCCGCCGCCTACGTCTGCCGCAACTTCACCTGCGACGCCCCGACCACCGATCCGGAACGGCTGCGCACCGCGCTGACCAGGTAGAACGGCAGCAGGAGAGGGGCAGTTACGCAGGCTGTGTTCGAATTGCTCACTCTCGGGGCTCGTTGTGATGAAACGCGCTCTTCATCGAAACGGCCTGCGGACTTCACAGGTCCCCCCTAATGTCTACATGGTTCCGCGACAGATGTGACTCGCTGTCGCGGCAGGGGGCATTGGGGATCTGGGGGGATCTGTTGCTGACGTCTGTCTTCATATCGGCCGTCTCGCTGGCCTTGTTCTGGATGGCGGCCTTCACTCTGTGGTGGCAGATGCACGCGTGGCGCACGCCCGAGGTGCTCGCCTCCACCCGGTTCAGCAGCCCGGACGGGGACGAGCATGTGTCGTTCTCGCTGCTGCTTCCGGCCCGGCACGAACAGGCCGTGCTGGACCACACCATCCAGCGGCTGCTGGAGTCGACCCACACCGACTTCGAGATCATCGTCATCGTCGGGCACGACGACCCGGAGACCACCGAGGTCGCCGAGAAGGCCGCCTCGCGTGATCCGCGCGTCCGCGTGGTCGTCGACACCCACGAGAAGAAGAACAAGCCGAAGGCCATGAACACGGCGCTGCCGCACTGCCGCGGCGATGTCGTCGGGGTCTTCGACGCCGAGGACCAGGTCCACCCGGAGCTCCTCGCGCATGTCGACCACGCGTTCCGGACGACGAAGGCGGATGTCGTCCAGGGCGGGGTCCAGCTGATCAACTTCCATTCCAGCTGGTACAGCCTGCGCAACTGCCTGGAGTACTTCTTCTGGTTCCGCTCGCGCCTCCATCTGCACGCGCAGAAGGGGTTCATCCCGCTCGGCGGCAACACCGTCTTCGTCCGCACCGACGTGCTGCGCGAAGCCGACGGCTGGGACCCCGACTGCCTCGCCGAGGACTGCGACCTGGGTGTCCGTCTCTCCAGCGTCGGCAAGAAGGTCGTCGTCGCCTACGACTCCGACATGGTGACCAAGGAGGAGACGCCCGGCAGCCTGATGTCGCTGCTGAAGCAGCGCACCCGCTGGAACCAGGGCTTCCTTCAGGTCTACCGGAAGAAGGACTGGCGGCAACTGCCCACCTTCGGGCAGCGGTTGCTCGCCCGGTACACGCTCATGACGCCGTTCATGCAGGCCTTCACCGGGCTCGTCATCCCGCTCAACATCGCGATCGCGGTGTTCCTCGACGTGTCCGTGACCGTCGCCTTCATCACCTTCCTGCCGGCCGTCACCGCGCTCGTCACCTTCGTCTTCGAGATCGTCGGACTGCACGACTTCGGCAAGCAGTACGGACTGCGCGTCCGCCTCGTGCACTACCTGAAGCTCGTCGTGGGCGGCCCCTTCTACCAGGTGCTCCTGGCCGGGGCCGCCGTCCGCGCCGTATGGCGTGAGCAGCGCGGCCAGAACGACTGGGAGCTGACCACCCACGTCGGCGCGCATCTCTCCGATGCCGATGCCGATGCCGGCACCGACGCCGGTGGCCATGCCGAAGCGATCCGAGACCTCCGAGAGGACGTCCCCGCGTGACCTCCACCCTTCCCGCGGTGACCACTCCTAAGGTCCCCGCGCAGAGACAACCTGTCCCTACGCCGCGTTCGACCGGCCGAACGGAGCCGCCGAGCCGTCTCCGCTCCTCCCGCTCCGACCTCGCCCTGTGCGGCGTACTCCTCGTCGCGATCCTCGTCGTCCAGGGCTGGAACATCGCCGACTACCCGACCCTCAGCGACGACGAGGGCACCTATCTCGCCCAGGCCTGGGCCGTCCAGGAGGGCCGGGGCCTGGCCCACTACACCTACTGGTACGACCACCCGCCGCTCGGCTGGATCCAGCTCGCCCTGCTGACCTGGATACCGGCCGCGCTCAGCCCCGAGTCGATGACCGTCGGCACGATGCGCGCCGCGATGCTCGTCATCAGCGCGGTCAGCGCGGTCCTGGTCTATGTGCTCGGGCGGCGGCTGTCCCTGCCGCGCTGGGCGGCCGGGCTCGGCATGGTCCTGTTCGGGCTCTCGCCGCTGTCGGTCGTGCTCCAGCGGGAGATCTTCCTCGACAACCTCGCGGTGATGTGGACGCTCCTCGCGTTCGCCCTGGCCGCCTCGCCGAGCCGTCACCTCTGGCACCACTTCGGCGCCGGGATCGCGGCCGCGACGGCCGTGCTGACCAAGGAGACGATGCTCTTCGTCCTCCCCGCGGTCTTCATCACGATGTGGCGGCACAGCCACCGCGACACCCGCAAGTTCGCCCTCACCGGCGCCGTCACGGCGTGCGCGCTGATCGGCCTGTCGTACCCCCTGTTCGCCCTGCTGAAGGGCGAGTTGCTGCCGGGCGCCGGGCACGTCTCGCTCTGGGACGGCATCAAGTACCAGATGACCAGGCCGGGTTCGGGCTTCATCCTCGACGCCGGCTCCGGCTCGCACGGCGTCCTGCGGTCCTGGCTCTACTACGACCGCGTCCTCATCCTCGGCGGCCTCGCGGGCGGTCTGCTGCTCCTGGTCACCTGGCGCTGGTCGGTCACCGCACGCGCCCTGGCCGGACCGTCGGCCGCGGTGGTCGTCCTGGCCCTGGTGGCCATGCGCCCCAGCGGCTATCTGCCCGCCATGTACGTCATCCAGGCACTGCCGTTCCTCGCCCTGGTCCTCGCCGGAGGAACCGCCTCCGTGACCCACGCCGTGCTGCGGCGACGGCGGTCCGAGGCCGAGCACCGGTACGTCACCGGCGGCCGGTACGCCCTCGCGGCCGTCCTCGCGATCGCCGCCGGAGCGTATGTCGTCCCGCACTGGTACGACGGCGACCGCACCGCCGTCACCGCCGACGCCAACGCGCCCTACCGGGCTGCCTCGAAGTGGCTGTCCACCGAGGTGGCGAACCCGGAGGACACCCGTGTCCTCGTCGATGACGCGCTGTGGCTGGACCTGGTGCACGCCGGGTACGAGCCCGGGCGCGGTGTCATCTGGTTCTACAAGGCCGACCTCGACCCGGCCGTCACGAAGACGATGCCGCGCGGCTGGAAGGACCTCGACTACGTCGTCGCCTCCCCGACGGTACGGCGCGACGCGGTCGATCTGCCCAACGTCAAGGCGGCCATCGAGCACTCGGAGCCGGTCGCCGTCTTCGGCAGCGGCGAGGACCGCGTCGAGATCCGCCAGATCCAGACAGCCGCCGGAGGCGTGCGATGACCCACGAGTACACCGCCCCCGGCGAGCTGGGCGATCCGTCCGTCGAAGCCGCCGAGGTGCCCGAGCCGGGCGCCGTCACCATCGTCGTACCGACGTACAACGAATCCGCGAACGTACGGCAGCTGCTGCGTCAGATCACCGATTCGGTGCCGTCCCGGCTGCCCTGCGAGGTGGTCTTCGTGGACGACTCCACCGACGACACCCCGCAGGTCATCAAGGAAGCAGCGCAGGACTGCCCGTTCCCGGTCACCGTCATCCACCGGGACGAGCCCGTCGGCGGGCTCGGCGGCGCCGTCGTCGAGGGGATGAAGGCGGCCGGGTCGGACTGGATCGTCGTCATGGACGGCGACTGCCAGCACCCGCCGTCCCTGGTCCCGGAGCTGGTCGCCACCGGCGAGCGCGCGAACGCCGGGCTCGTCGTCGCCTCCCGGTACATCAAGGGCGGCAGCCGGGCCGGGCTCGCGGGCAGCTACCGGGTGGCCGTGTCGCGGGGCGCCACCTGGCTGACGAAGGCCCTCTTCCCGCGCCGGCTGCACGGCATCAGCGACCCGATGAGCGGCTTCTTCGCGATCCGCCGCAGCGACATCACGGCCGAGGCGCTCAAGCCGCTCGGCTACAAGATCCTGCTGGAGCTGGCGGTCCGCAGCCGCCCGCGCACGGTCACCGAGGTGCCGTTCGTCTTCCAGGAGCGGTTCGCGGGGGAGTCCAAGTCCACGGCGGCCGAGGGGCGCCGCTTCCTGCGCCACCTCGCCGGGCTGCGTACGGCCGACCCGCTGGCCCGCATGGTGGTATTCGGGCTGATCGGGCTCACGGGCTTCGTACCGAACCTGGCCGCGCTGTGGGTGCTGACCCAGGCCGGGCTGCACTACCTCCCCGCCGAGATCGTCGCCAACCAGTTCGGCGTGGCCTGGAACTTCCTGCTCATCGAGAAGCTGCTGTTCCGCGACCGGCGCCGGCACCGCCACTGGGCGGACCGCACGATCCGCTTCGCGCTGCTCGCCAACGCCGACCTGGTGCTGCGCATCCCGCTGATCGCGCTGCTGGTGGGCCGGTTCGGGCTGGCCGTACTGCCCGCGACCGCGCTGGCCCTGGTCATCACGTTCGTCCTGCGCTTCGTCGGGACCGAGGCGCTGGTCTATCTGCCGCGCAGGAGCCGCACAGCAAGGAGCACCGCATGAGATCCAGCCGTACGAGAGCCGGGAGGAGAACGGCCTTGTTGGCCGTGGCGGGCCTGACCGGTGGCCTGCTCCTCACCTCGCCCCAGTCCGCCTCCGCCGCCAACCTCGTCAAGAACCCCGGCTTCGAGACCGCGGGCTCAGGGGCGGGCGCCGACATGCCCTACTGCTGGAAGAAATCCGGCTGGGGCGACAACGACTTCACCTTCGAGACGGTGGCCGACGCCCACTCGGGCGCCAAAGCCATGAAGGTGACGCTCACCCGCCGCGTCGAGGGCGACCGCAAGGCGCTGATCACCGAGTCCGCCGAGTGCGCGCCGGTCGTCACGCCGGGCAAGCAGTACGACCTGGGGCTCTGGTACAGGTCGACCACCCCCGACACCTCGGTCACCCTGTTCCGGCACGACGCGACGGCGGGCTGGCAGTACTGGACCGACCTCAAGACGCTGGAGATGGCGGGCAGTTGGACCGAGGCGACGGTCCGCACCCCCGAGGTCCCCGCCGGCACCGACCGCATCGCCTGGGGCGTCTCCGTCTACGGCACCGGCTCCGTCACCACCGACGACTACACGATGGACCAGGTCGCCGACCCCGTCCCGGACCCGGTGTGCACGGGCACGGCCGAGGAGTGCGCGAACGGCCGCTGGGACGTGCTGCCCACGCAGAACCCGGTCCGCTCCATGCACTCCGTCGTCCTCAACAACGGCAAGGTGCTGCTGATCGCCGGCTCCGGCAACAGCGAGGAGATGTTCGAGGCGGGCACGTTCACCAGCGCGGTCTACGACCCGCAGAACGGCACGTACAAGCAGATCCCCACGCCGAAGGACATGTTCTGCGCCGGGCATGTGCAGTTGCAGGACGGCCGGGTGCTCGTGATGAGCGGCAACAAGGGCTATCCGTCGGCCGACGGCACGATCGGCTACCAGGGCTACAAGGACTCGTACATCTTCGACCCGGTCACCGAGACCTACAGCAGGACCAACGACATGAACGACGGCCACTGGTACCCGTCGGCGACCGTCCTCGGCAACGGTGACGTGATCTCCTTCGGCGGTCTGAAGGAGGACTCGACGGGTTCGGTGACCGCCGAGCTGTGGTCGGACGCCGAGCAGAAGTGGCTGGAGCTCTGGAAGGTCAACCAGACCTGGTCGTACTGGGGCCTGTACCCGTCGATGATCCTGATGCAGGACGGCCGCCTCTTCTACTCCGGCAGCCATGTCTTCGGCAACAACATCCCCGGCACTGGCTCGGCGATCTACGACTACGACGCCAACACGGTCACCCAGATCCCCGGCCTGCGGAACAAGGACGAGCGCGACCAGTCCGCGAGCGTGCTGCTGCCCCCGGCACAGGACCAGAAGGTCCTCACCCTCGGCGGCGGCAACATCGACTCCAACCCCGACGCGAACCGCCTCACCGACGTCATCGACCTCAAGCAGCCCAACCCGTCCTACGTCGCAGGCCCGCCGCTCCCGCAGGGCACCGTGGACCTCGGAGGCGGCAAGATCCCGCAGACCGGCAACCAGGGCAAGATGTACGTCTCCGCCGTACTCCTGCCCGACGGCAAGGTCCTGGAGACGGGCGGCGCGCTGCACAACCGGGCCGACCCGGTGTACGAGTCGTCGCTCTACGACCCGGCGACGGGCACCTTCGACCCGGTGGCGGCGGACCCGGAGGAGCGCGGCTACCACTCCTCGGCGTTCCTCCTGCCCGACGGCCGGGTGATGGCGACCGGCGACAACCCGGGCAACGGCAGCTGGAACCACGACGTGTCGATCTACACCCCGCCCTATCTCCTCAAGGGCGCACGCCCGACGATCACCTCGGTCATCGACACCGAGTGGACCTACGGCGACACCCAGCGCATCACCGTCGACCGCCCCATCGCCAAGGCCGAACTGATCCGCCCGGCCGCCGTCACCCACTCCTCGGACCCCAACCAGCGCTTCGTGGACCTGCCGCTGTCGGTGGACGGCAACAACATCGACCTGAACGTGACGAGCAACCCGAACCTGGCCCCGCCCGGCTGGTACATGCTCTTCGCGGTCGACGCGAACGGTGTGCCGTCGGTGGCCAAGTGGGTCCATCTGCAAGGTCCCTCGGCCCTGAGCGCCACGGACTCCTCGGCGCACGTCCACGACTTCGCCGACTCTCTGAAGGGCAAGGTCACGGGCCCGGGCAAGAAGCGCACCTCGCAGAAGACCAGCCCGACCATCTCCGGCTGCGACCGCCACTACGGCTCCGCCAACGTCTGCGTCCCGACCGACTTCCCGCCGACCGTGAAGGCGACGACGAAGTCCCGCTGCGACTGGCTGAAGCAGAACGACTACGGCCGTCTGAAGGTCAACGGCAAGGACGATCCGCTGCGGCTGGACAGGAACCGGGACGGGCTTGCCTGCGGAAAGGGTGATGTGAGCAAGCGTTAGTTTCAGCTCGCGTAATCGGCGAGGGCGCGTTCCACGATGGCGACCAGCTGCTCGTGGTGCGCGCCCTTCCAGTACGCGCGCTTGCACTCGGTGCACTGGGCGAAGACGTCGTACGACCGCCGCGTCCCACCCTCCAACTGCTCGGCGACCTCCTCCTTCGTCGCCTCCTTGAGCAGCCCGTTGCAGGCGGTGCACCGGGTCCAGGGCCGCAGCTCGGGCCGGAACCGGTCGAGGACATCGCGGAGTTGGTCCTCGGGCCGGGTGCTGTACACATACGCCCCGGCCCACAGCTCACGGCGCCGCAGCAGCCCCCGGTCCCTGCTCAGCATGACCCGCCGCTCGGCGGCCGAGAGCGAGGCCAGCGCCGGGTCGCCGAGGTCCGTCGACTCGTACGCCGTGTCCACGCCGAGCAGCCGCATCCGCCGGGCGAGGGTGCCGAGGTGGACGTCGAGCAGGAAACGCAGGGGAGCGCCGGGCACCCGCTGGGGGCGTGCGACGGGCCGTACCGAAACGGACTCGCCCGCTGTCGGGACGTACGACACCGGCATCTCGCGCCCGTCCACGGTCAGTGTGCCGACCTCGGTCAGCGGGACACCGAGGGACTCCACGACATGGCCGAGAGTCGACATGCCGTCGGTGGTGACCTGGGCGGCACCGTCCTGACGCCGGCCGTTGGGGAGGAAGACGCGCAGCTCGGGGGCGAACTCGACACGGATCTCGGGACCGTTCACCCGGCCAGGATGTCACGGCCGGGCACTCGTGCCTCAGGTCTTTTTCGCGGTGAGGCCGTGCTCGATGACGTCCAGGGCCCGGTCCACCAGCTCGCGGAGGTCGTCCCGGCAGTCGTTCTCCGCCCAGGCGATGTTGACCTCCATCAGGCCGCCGACCAGGGACATCGCGTAGACCCGCACTTCGAGGGCGTCCGGGTCCAGACCGAAGCGCTCGGCGATGGCGCCCCGCAGCAGGCGTCCGGTCGCCGACATGCTCTCGATCATCCGGGCGCGGACGGCGGGGATCTGCACCGCCAGGTGCGCCCGGACCCGGACCGCCTCGGGGTCCTCGGCCAGCAG
This sequence comes from Streptomyces sp., assembly GCA_013362785.1. Classification (GTDB taxonomy): domain Bacteria; phylum Actinomycetota; class Actinomycetes; order Streptomycetales; family Streptomycetaceae; genus Streptomyces. The sequence goes on from JABFVM010000520.1 coordinate 13,662, forward strand.
CGCGTCCATGGCCGTGTGCATCACGTATCGCACCGAGTCCATCCAGGACTCCGACGCGGGCCGGGCCCGCAACGCCTCCAGCATCAGAGGGTCGTACTCGTCCGTGAGGACGATGTCCTCCTTCGTCGGGAAGTAGCGGAAGACCGTGGACGGCGACACCTCGGCGCGCTCGGCGATCTGCTCGATCGTCGTGGTGTCGTAGCCCTGCTCCTTGATCAGTGCGTACGTCGCGTCGCGGATCGCCGTCCGGGTCTTGATCTTCTTCCGCTCACGAAGCCCCAGCTGGGGGCGGTCGGTCAGGGGAGAGGAGTGTGCGGACGTCATGGGTGTCATTGTCGGGCATCGGCCCGCTCGGCAGCCATGTCCGGGGCCTCCGGCTGCTCCGCGTCCGGCGTGCTCGGCAGGAACGCCGCCGCCAGCAGCGCGGACACCAGCGCCGCGATCCCGCACACCAGCAGCACGACACCCATGCCGTGGACGTACGCGCTGTTCGCGGACGCCGCCAGCTCGGCCGACCCCGTCCGCCCGGCCACCAGGTGCGCCGCGACCACGGACTCCCCGGCGGTGTCGGCGGCCCGCGCCGGCAGCCCCGTGACGTCGAGCCGGTCCCGGAAGACACCGGCGAGCAGACTGCCGAGCAGGGCGATCCCGATCGCGCCGCCGACCTGACGCAGGGTCATCAGCAGCCCGGAGCCGCTGCCGGCGCGGTCCCGGGGCAGGGCGCTCAGGCCGCCGTTCATCGCGGGGATGAGCGAGAGACCGAAGCCGAGACCGGTGATGGAGAGCCACAGCGCGACGAAGCCGTAGCCGGAGTCCATGGTCGTACGGCTGCCGAGGAGCCCGGCGAAGGCCAGCACCACCAGGCCCGCGCTCACCGCGGCCCGTGCACCGAAGCGGGCGACGACCTGCGGCGCGAGGCGGGAGGCGAACAGCAGCCCGCCCATCATCGGCAGCAGCCGCACGCCGGTGCCCAGGGCGTCGTGGCCGAGGACGGCCTGGAGGTAGGGCGGCAGCACGAACAGCAGGCCGGACAGGACGAACGTCACCAGGGTCGCGGCGATCGTGTTGAACAGGAAGCCGCGGTGGGCCAGCAGCGTCATGTCGAGCATGGGGCGCTCGACCCGGCGTTCCCGCAGCACGAGGGCGGCGATCAGGACGACCGAGGCCGCGAGCATGGCCAGGACCAGCGGGTCGCCCCAGCCCCGGGTGGGGGCCTCGATGATCGCGTAGACGAGGACGCCGAGCCCGGACGCGGCGAGCGCCGTCGAGACGGTGTCGACCTTCGGGGAGGCGGGGTCCTTCGTCTCGGGGAGCAGGAAGACGCAGGCGGCGATGCCGATCGCGGCCATCGGGACGTTGATCAGGAAGACCGAGCCCCACCAGAAGTGGTTCAGCAGCCAGCCGCCGATGATCGGGCCGAGCGGCAGGCCGAGGGCGGAGGCGGCGGAGGCGATGCCGACGGCCTTGGCGCGCTCCTGCGGGCCGAAGAGGATGGGCAGCACGGAGAGCGAGAGCGGGGTGACGAGGGCGGCGCCGACGCCCATCACCGCACGGGAGGCGATCACCGCGTTCACATCGCCGGCCAGCGCGCCGACCAGCGATCCGGCGAGGAAGATCCCGAGCCCGGTGATCAGCATCAGCCGGCGCCCGAACCGGTCGCCGAGCAGGCCCGCCGGGAGCATCAGCGCCGCGAACACGACGATGTACGCGTCCGCCATCCACTGCTGCTCACCGGTACCGGCGCCGAGGTCGGCGGCCATCGTCGGCAGCGCCACGTTGAGGATCGTCATGTCGAAGCCGAGCGTGAGCATGCAGGCGACCAGAGCGCCCAGGGCCCACCAACGGCGAGGATCTGGAGTGACAGTAACCATGAAGTGAGAGTAACTCTCAAAATCTAGTTACTGTCAATGGGGATCCGCTGTCAGCGCGTCGACCGGGCATGCGAAAGGGCCACGGCTCGTAAGCCGTGGCCCTGAAGAGGCTGAGGAGAAGCCGCGCGGTGGTTACCCGTGCTGGTACGCCACCAGCGAGATCCCCACGTAGTGCGTGATGAACGCCGCCAGCGTGAACGAGTGGAACACCTCGTGGAAGCCGAACCAGCGCGGCGAGGGGTTCGGGCGCTTGATGCCGTAGACCACGCCGCCCGCGCTGTAGAGGAGGCCGCCGACGATCACCAGGACCAGCACCGCGATGCCGCCGCTGCGCATGAAGTCCGGCAGGAAGAAGACGGCCGCCCAGCCCATCGCGATGTAGCAGGGGGTGTAGAGCCAGCGCGGGGCGCCGACCCAGAACACCCGGAAGACGATGCCCGCCGCGGCCGCGCCCCAGATGCCCCACAGCAGCCACTGGCCCTTGGCCTCCGGCAGGAGCAGCATCGTCAGCGGCGTGTATGTGCCCGCGATGATCAGGAAGATGTTGGCGTGGTCGAGTCTGCGCAGGATGCCGTCCATGCGCGGGCTCCAGTTGCCCCGGTGGTACAGGGCGCTCACGCCGAACAGCAGGCAGGCCGTGAGGGCGAAGATCCCGCAGGCGAGGCGGCCTCGCGCGGAGTCCGCGAAGGCGGTGAGTGCCAGGCCCGCGACGAGCGCGGCCGGGAACATGCCGAGGTGCAGCCAGCCGCGGAGCTTGGGCTTGATCTCGTCCGTGAGCTGCTGGGCGTGGTGTGCGATCTGGTGCGGCAAGGAGGGCGCGCCGGAGCTGCGGCCGGCGGCCGGAGTGTCCGTGTGTGCGTCGGGGACGGGCGCAGTCATGCCCGGCATCGTACCTACGGAACCGTAAGTTACGTATCAGCGCGGCGAGATGAGCGCCTATAAGTGGCCATCATCTCATGGGGTACTCGGAGCGGGCGCACCAGGGGTGAAGCCGTGGTGACGCATCGAAAACATCTGGATGAGTGGCGATGCTCACGCCGCTCACCTGTGACGCCCTCTGGACATATGCGCAGACGCGTCGGATGATCAAATGAGTGCGGTCGGCACCGGATGAGCGCGGAAGGTCCGGACTGAAGGTCCAGTCCACGAAGCATCCGGGTCGCGGCCCCCACGGGGCACACAAGGGCATATAAGGACAAAATCCCTCTCTATAGGAGCAACCGTGGCGCGCGACATCGCGGCTCCCCCCGTCCCCACCAACCACCGGGAACTGGTCTCGTGGGTCAACGAGATCGCTGAACTGACGCAGCCGGACAACGTGGTCTGGTGTGACGGATCCGAGGCCGAGTACGAGCGCCTGTGCGGGGAGCTCGTCGCGAAGGGCACCTTCCGCAAGCTCGACCCGATCAAGCGCCCCAACTCGTACTACGCCGCCTCCGACCCGACCGACGTCGCCCGCGTCGAGGACCGGACCTTCATCTGCTCCGAGAAGGAGGAGGACGCCGGCCCGACGAACCACTGGATGGACCCCGCCGAGATGCGCGAGGTCTTCTCCGGGGACAAGGGCGTCTTCCGCGGCTCGATGCGCGGCCGGACGATGTACGTCGTGCCGTTCTGCATGGGCCCGCTCGGCTCCAAGCTCTCCGCGATCGGCGTCGAGATCACCGACTCGGCGTACGTCGCCGTCTCCATGCGCACCATGACCCGCATGGGTCAGGCGGTCCTGGACGAACTCGGTGACGACGGCTTCTTCGTGAAGGCCGTGCACTCCGTCGGCGCCCCGCTGGAGGCCGGCGAGACGGACGTCCCGTGGCCCTGCAACCAGACCAAGTACATCTCCCACTTCCCGGAGAGCCGCGAGATCTGGTCCTACGGCTCCGGCTACGGCGGCAACGCCCTGCTCGGCAAGAAGTGCTACGCCCTGCGCATCGCGTCGGTGATGGCCCGCGACGAGGGCTGGCTGGCCGAGCACATGCTGATCCTGAAGCTCACGCCCCCGCAGGGCGAGTCCAAGTACGTGGCGGCGGCCTTCCCCTCCGCGTGCGGCAAGACCAACCTCGCCATGCTGGAGCCCACGATCTCCGGCTGGACCGTCGAGACGATCGGCGACGACATCGCCTGGATGCGCTTCGGCGAGGACGGCCGCCTCTACGCGATCAACCCCGAGGCCGGCTTCTTCGGCGTCGCGCCCGGCACCGGTGAGCACACCAACGCCAACGCGATGAAGACGCTGTGGGGCAACTCGGTCTTCACCAACGTCGCCCTCACCGACGACAACGACATCTGGTGGGAGGGCATGACGGAGGAGACCCCGGCCCACCTCACCGACTGGAAGGGCAACGACTGGACGCCGTCCGCCGACGTCCCGGCCGCCCACCCCAACGCCCGCTTCACCGTCCCGGCCTCGCAGTGCCCGATCATCGCGCCCGAGTGGGAGGACCCCAAGGGCGTGCCGATCTCCGCGATCCTCTTCGGCGGCCGTCGCGCCACCGCCGTACCGCTGGTGACGGAGTCCTTCGACTGGAACCACGGTGTGTTCCTCGGCGCCAACGTGGCCTCCGAGAAGACCGCCGCCGCCGAGGGCAAGGTCGGCGAGCTGCGCCGCGACCCGTTCGCCATGCTGCCGTTCTGCGGCTACAACATGGGCGACTACATGGCCCACTGGGTCGAGGTCGCGCAGGGCAAGGACCCGGCCAAGCTGCCGAAGATCTACTACGTCAACTGGTTCCGCAAGAACGACGAGGGCAAGTTCGTCTGGCCCGGCTTCGGTGAGAACAGCCGTGTCCTGAAGTGGATCGTCGAGCGCCTCGACGGCAGGGCCGAGGGCGTCGAGACCCCGATCGGCATCCTGCCGGCCAAGGGCGCGCTGGACACCAACGGCCTCGAACTGGCCGAGTCCGACCTCGACTTCCTCCTCACCGTCGACAAGGAGATCTGGCGCGAGGAGGCGGCGCTCGTCCCCGACCACCTCAACACCTTCGGCGATCACACGCCGAAGGAGCTGTGGGACGAGTACCACGCGCTGGTGCAGCGCCTGGGCTGACGCCCTCATCCGAACTCCGCGGCCGGTTGGGATTGCCCTGACCAGTGATCGTCACGGCCGGCCGCGGTGTGAACCGGCGAGGTTCCGTACAACGACGTACGGGGCTGTGGGCCTGCCGCGATCACCCCGTCCGCCCCGACGGGACGACAGCGGCAGGCCCTCGCCTGTGTGTGCTGAGTGCCGGGTGCGGGTGCGTTGTGGCTGGTCGCGCCCGCGCGGCGGAGCCGCATATCGATACAGCCCCCGCCCCTTTAGGGCGCGTTACTACGAGCGGTCTTCCAAGTAGCGGGTGTGGGACTCCTGGCGCCTTGCCTCCGTCTCTCTCAGAGCCGCTGCCAGGCTCTCCGCCTCCTTCTTCAGCAAGCCCAGCTGCCTCTCCAGATGCAGTTCCGGTGATTCGCCACCCGGCGACATCCGTGTCCACCACCGTGTTCGTACGAAACTGTCCACGGCCTCGGGCAGATCGCGCCGCACGATACGGCTGAGCACATGCACGCCGTCCGGATCATGCGCGAGCAGCTCGGCCACCCAGCCCTTGTCGAGCAGCGCGGCCAGCAGTTCGGTGAGTTCGCGCAGGCGGGCGGCGGCCGTGACCGACAGCTCCACGTCCGTCAGGTAGCCGCGCAGCTTCTCGAAGTCGCCGCGCAGTTCGTCCAGTTGGGCGGAGGGGTCCGGGAAGTCGGGCAGCGCGGGGCGTTCCGGTGGGGCGATCAGTGCGCCCGCGCCGTAGAGGCCCGCGACCACGACGGGCCAGTACGGGCCCGCCACCCCCGTGAAGGTCAGCACCAGGCCGACCAGACCGCACCCGCTCCCGGCGATGTTCTTGCGGGACTCCAGGTACGCCACTGCCTTACTGGTAGCCACGGATCTCCTCGAAGGCGCCGTCCAGTGAGCCCTCCTGGGCGTCGAAGAGGCGGCCGCCGGTCAGCTCGGCGATGTTCTCCAGTTCGGATTTGCTGGAGTCGCCGAAGAGGATGGGGAAGACGGGCGTCGCGCGCCGGTCGCGGTCCAGGCCGACGTAGAAGGCGTGGAAGTCGGCGGAATCGGCGCCGGCGGTGTTCTCGCCGTCCGTCATCAGCACGATCGACGTGAAGGTGTCCCGTCCGGTGCCGAGATGGTCGTACGCCTTCTCCAGCGAGGTGTAGATCGCGGTGTCGCCCTCGGCGGACAGTGCCTCGGTGTCCTCGCGGATCCCGTCAAGGCCGGACTTCGGGTCGGCCGGCTCCACGACATGGGTGCGTACGCTCTTCACGCCCGACCCGAAGGGCATCAGGGTGACCTCCTCGCGTTCGCGGAAGTCGGCGGTGAGGTCGGTGAGCGACTGCTTCAGCTGCTCCAGGCGGTCGCCCTCCATCGAGCCGGAGGTGTCGAGGACGTAGACGGTCCTGGACGGGCGGCGCAGCTCGTTCTCGTACGAGTCGAGCAGGCCGTCGGCGACGGAACGGCTGCCCGGGAAGGGCAGTTCGCGGCGTCGGCTGTCGTCGAGGCCGGACGCGGGCCGGACGGAGGGGACGACGGGGCGGCGACGGGTGCGCTCGGTGATCAGCCGCTGGAGGCCGTCGGTGCGCAGAGCCTCGGTGACGCGGCGGACGTCCTCGCGGGTCGCGGCGTCGGTGGAGGCGAGGGAGGAGAGCGGGTAGTCGGCGGTGACGACGCCGTCCTTGGGGCGGATCACGGTCAGGCCCGGGATGCCTTTGAGGACGGACTCGTAGTTGAGGAGGGCGTCGACGTTCCCGCGCCGCTTGTAGGCGCTCGCCAGCCAGCCCGACGACCCCGATGTCAGCTTCTGCCCCTTGAAGAACTCCTTCAGACGGGGCGTGGCCTTGCCGACGTCGGCGTCGGTGAGCGCGGACTGAGCGCCGGAGAGGGCCGAGGCGACGGAGACGAGGGTGGCGAAGCCGGAGTTGGAGCGGGCCGGGTCGGTCATGCCGTAGGTCAGCCTGCCGTCCTGGACGGCCTGTTCGATCTGCGACCAGGTGACAGCGTCAGGCTTCCAGCCCAGCGTGCCGAGGGCCGTGGTCCTGACCCCGATGGCGACCGGGCTCGACATCACCGGCGTCTCCGACACGACCTTCCTCGCCGCTTCCGGCCGTAGCCGCAGATAGTCGTTGGAGGACAGCCACAGCGCGTCGTACCGCCCGTCCGCCTTGCCCTTGGCCAGCAGTTCCACGGCGTCGAGGGTGCCCATGTAGGTGGGCCGGAGCTTGATGCCGGTGTCGTCGGCGATCCGGTCGAACACGGGGGTCATGTCGCTGAGCTCGCTGGAGGCGAGGACCCGAAGGGTGCCCGGCTGTGGGCCGTTGTCCGGCTTGTCGGTCGTGTGCGGCGAGGTGCAGGCGGTCAGCAGGCCCACCGCGGCGAGCGCGGCGGCGAGAAGTCGTGCTCTCATCCGAGCCCACCCTCCAGCGCGCCCTGCGAACGGCTGCGCTCCAGGTAGCCGCTCGCGTGCTGCAGTTCGGCGGTCAGGTTCTCCACCGTCGCGGCCATCGCCTCGGTCGCCTGGACCTTGTAGGAGTCGATGGCGTCGAGGGTGCGGTAGATCTGCTGGAAGGCGCTGCGCAGGGTCTCCGCCCCCACCGCCGGGTCGGCGGCGATGCGCTGGATCTCGCCGCTCTGCGTGGCGAGCATCTCGGCGTTGCCCCGGATGAGGTCCTCGGTGGTCCCGCGCAGGGCGTTGACCTGCTCGATGACCTTCTTCTGGTTGTCGAGCGCCGAGGCCAGCATCACGGAGATGCGCAGCGCCGAGACGGTCGTGGTCGCGGCCCGGTCGACGCCCTTGATCAGCTCGTCGTTGTTGCGCCGTACGACGTCCATGGCGAGGTATCCCTGTGCGCACACCGCGAGCTGGGTGAGCAGGTCCTGGTGCTTCTGCCGGACCGGGAAGAGGATGTCGGCCCGCAGACCGTCGGCCTGCTGAGGGTCGATGACCTGGCCGATGTGCTGCTCGACGGCCGTGTCCAGGGCCTCGGTCAGCACCACATACTCCTGAAGCTTGCCCATGGTCTCCCAGAGCCGCACCCGCTCCGTCTGCAGTGCCGCGTTGTCCCGCCGCAGCTCGTCCTGCCCGCCCCGCAGCGACCCCACGATCTTGTTCAGGGTCCCCTGCGCGGAGGCGTACTTGGCGACATGGTCGCGCAGCTTGTTGCCGCCCGGCAGCCGCGACAGGAACTTCCTCCCCTTCGAGGCGGGCAGGTCCCGCGGGTCCAGGTCCTCGACCACCCGGCGCAGTTCCACCAGCGATCCGGCGACCTGCGACTGGGCGTCCCCGCCCTTGTCGGGCAGGCTGCGGACGGTGCGCTCCAGCATCCGGTTGGACTGGGCGGCGGCGGTCCGCATCTCACCCGCCCCCAGCGCGGTGATCTCCCCGACCTTGCCGGCGAACTCGGGGGAGCGGGCGTCGAGCGCCGCGAGCCCCTCGACATAGGCGGAGGCCTTGTCGGTCATCTCCGTACGGACGCCGTCGTCGACCGGGACGAGCCCGCCGGCCTTCTCCCGCGGCACGGCGGCCACGGGCTCGGGCGGCGTAAGGACGAAGGTGTCGTAGTTGTCGTTGCTGCTCATGTGCTGGTGCCCCCCTTATCCGCGCGCCCGTCGCGCCAGTTCGCGCAGCACCTTGGAGGTGGGCACGGGCGCCTGACGGACGTCGGTCAGTTGCTGCTTGAGGTAGGTGGTGTCCGAGGCGAACTCGGCGGCCTCGCCCTGCGGGCGGAACCCGTGCCGGGCCTCCAGCTTGCGCAACTGCGGGTCGGCGGCGAGGAGTTCGGCGACGGCTCGGCCGTTCTCGGTGAGCGGTACGACGGTGTGGTCGCTGTTCACCGTGGTGTCCGGGTAGAGGACGACCAGGTCGTCGGGCTGCTGCCCCTCCGCCAGCAGCGAGGCGACCTGGGACTCGTAGACCACGACCAGCGGATTGCCGGCCCCGCTGACGAAGTCCCGGAACACGGCATCACTGCTGGACTGCTGCGCGCCCTGCACACTGACCAGCTTGTGCAGCAGGGGCGCGGTGCGGTCCATCTCCTTCGCGTCGACGACGACCTTGCCGCCGTTCTCGACGTAGGAGGCGGCGGCCAGATAGAGGGCGCCGGAGTTGGAGGTCTCGGGGTCGGTGCTGGACAGGAAGAGCGTCCCCGTCAACTCCCCGTACTTCCCCGCCCCCTTGAGCCGCTGCCAGGTGCGGTCGGCGCGGGCGGCGTCCAGATAGGCGGCCATCTCGAAGGTGCCGCGGTGTTCGGTGTCCAGCGTGGCGAGCCGGTTGGCCGCGAGCACCTCGGCGGCGTTCCTGTGCGCCACGACGACGAGGGGCGAGTAGAAGGGGCGGGGGAGTGTCCCCGTCACCTGGTACTTGGCGGCGAGCTCACGGGCCGGCGCCTGACTCGACGGCAGCGCGAGGTCGTACCCCTTGAGGTTCAGCCCCTCCATGGCCCAGGACCCGGAGGTCTCGGCCTTCACGGTGTAGCCCTTGGCGGCCAGGGCCTTCACCACGTCGGCATCCGCGAAGAACTCCGCCTTCTCGGACCCGATCACCATCCGCACGGTCTTCGTTGCCGTGCCCTTGTCCCCATCACTACGGCCCGCCACGACGGCAACCACCACGCCACCGATCAGCAACACCGCGAGGACGATCCCTGCGATACGTCTCACGCCGGGGAGAGTGCTCGCGGAATCCAACGTTCCCCGGCGAGGCGGGTGAACAAGGGGTGTCGTACTGGTCCCGGTACGCAACTACGCCCCAAGGGGCGCGGGGAACTGCGCGACCAGCCACAGACAACAGTCAGCCGCGACACGACAGCAGGCCCAACGGCGAAGGCGAAAGTCGGCCAAGGCCAACGCAGTGCCGTGGCTCCCGGTCCGCGCGTCGCTGCGGGTGCACGCGGACCGGGGCCGTCCAGGGGGGCGTCAGCCGACGCCGGTCAGCTCCTGCGGCTCAGCCTGCGCAGCGGCATGCGCATCCATCCGCTGAGCGGCGAGAATCGCGGCAGCGGTATCGGCGCGAGACGCGGCAACGACCAGCGCCCGCCCGGCAAGGGCATGCGCCCGACGATGCAGCGCGGCAACCCTCGCCTCACCGCCGGAGGCACTCGCGCGGGCGGGCGTAAGTCCTCCCCGCAGCCGGGCCACCTGCTCGGAGAGCCGCGCAGCGGCCGAGTCGAGGTCGGCGGAAGCCGCGAGCCCACGGATCTCGTCCGTCACGGCGAGCAGCGCCGCGAGGTGCCCCGCGAGCTGGATGTCCAGCTCCTCCTCACGCGACCGGTGCGGGAAGTCGGACGTGGTGCCGGCCATCGTGGTGTGGACCGACTTGGTGCGGATCGGTTCGTACATGGGGATGGCCTCCTGTGCTCCGACAGGAAACCATCCTAGCTTAGATTTCGTCTAAAGTTGCGCGCTTCACAAAACAGGACTGCCCGCACACGCACTGTCACGGCTGGCTGTACCCGTCGAGGAACCGCCCGATCCGCCCCACCGCGTCCCGCAGATCCGTGACCGTCGGCAGGGTCACCACCCGGAAGTGGTCCGACTCCGGCCAGTTGAAGCCCGAGCCCTGGACGACCATGATCTTCTCGCGGCGCAGCAGGTCCAGGACCATCTGCCGGTCGTCCTTGATCTTGAAGACCTTGGGGTCCAGGCGCGGGAAGAGATACAGCGCCCCCTTCGGTCGTACGCACGTCACGCCGGGGATCTGCGTCAGCAGCTCGTACGCGACATCCCGCTGCTCCTTCAGCCGCCCGCCGGGCAGCACCAGGTCATTGATGGACTGACGCCCGCTGAGCGCGGCCACGACCCCGTGCTGACCGGGCATGTTCGCGCACAGCCGCATGTTCGCGAGGATGGTGAGGCCCTCGATATAGGACTCGGCGTGGGCGCGCGGGCCCGAGATCGACATCCAGCCCACCCGGTAGCCGGCGACGCGGTAGGCCTTCGACATGCCGTTGAAGGTGAGGGTGAGCAGGTCGGGGGCGACGGCGGCGGTCGGGGTGTGGGTGGCGCCGTCGTAGAGGATCTTGTCGTAGATCTCGTCGGAGCAGACGAGGAGGTTGTGCCGCCGGGCGATGTCCGTCAGCCCCCGCAGCATGGCCTCGTCGTAGACGGCCCCCGTCGGGTTGTTGGGGTTGATGATGACGATGGCCTTGGTGCGGTCGGTGACCTTGCGCTCGATGTCGGCGAGGTCGGGCATCCAGTCGGACTGCTCGTCGCACCGGTAGTGGACGGCGGTGCCGCCGGACAGCGACACGGCGGCGGTCCACAGGGGGTAGTCGGGGGCCGGGACCAGCACCTCGTCCCCGTCGTCCAGCAGGCCCTGCATCGCCATCACGATCAGCTCGGAGACGCCGTTGCCGATGAAGACGTGCTCGACGTCGGTCTCGATGCCGAGGGTCTGGTTGTGCATGACGACGGCCCGGCGCGCGGCCAGCAGGCCCTTCGCGTCGCCGTAGCCATGGGCCGTCGACACGTTGCGGAGGACGTCCTCCAGGATCTCGGGCGGACACTCGAAGCCGAACGCCGCCGGGTTGCCGGTGTTCAGCTTGAGGATCCGATGCCCTGCCGATTCAAGCCGCATCGCCTCCTCAAGAACCGGGCCCCGGATCTCGTAACAGACGTTGGCGAGCTTGGTCGACTGGATCACCTGCATGTCATGGAGCTTACGGCCCGGTAACGCCCCTTGGACCGTGTTTTCCGACACGTGAGACGCGGGGGTTTGTGCTGTTATCAGCGGTAGCTGTCCCACAGGTCTCCTCCGTCTCTACAATGCGCGGTCATGTCCAAGCCGCCTGAGCGAGAGAACGGTACGTACGGGGCGAGGCCGCCGAACGTGTACCACCCGCAGGCCGAGCCGTCCCCGGTGTACGACGCGTACGCCGACCCCGCGGCCGCCCATGGGTGGCAGAACGCATACGACGAGACGACCGAGCTGCCTCTGGTGGCAGGTGGGGCGGATGGTGCCCATGAGCACCGCGGCGTCGGCGGCGCCCCTGCTGCCGACGGTGGCTACGACTATGTCTACGAGGACGGCTACGACTACGGCGACGACCATGGCGCGGGACGTGGCGGCCGCCGCAGCCACCGAGGCCGGCACCAGCCCGGCGTCTGGCGTTCGCGGCGCGCGGCGGTGACCGCCGGTCTGGTGGGGGCGGTGTCGTTGGGTGCGCTGGTGGCCGGCTTCTCCCTGTCCGGGGCCTCCTCGCCGGGTGGCGCGAAGACCAAGGACGACCGTACGTCCATGACGACCGGCGACTCGCCGGTGTCGGGGGCGCCCTCCGTGAGTTCCTCGGCCGGTGCCCTCCGGTCCGGGTCCGAAGACACCGCTCCGTCGCGAACCACGTCGCCGAGCGTCTCCGCGAGCCCGCCCGCGTCGGACGACTCCGACTCCGACCCCGACTCCGCCGCCGACTCCGACGACGAGCCCTCGGCCGACCCGACGGCCACGAGCGCGCCCCCCTCCACACCCACCACCGCAACCGCGCCGGGCAACTCGGACGACAAGCCGGGACGGGGGCAGGGCAACACCAAGAAGCCGGGTTGAAGACCGGGCGGGTGGGGATAGCACTCAGAACGTGAAGCGCTTGGCGACTGCCCGCACGACGTCGGTCTTGGCGACCTGCAGGGCGAACCCTTCGCTGCCGTCCGGGGCGGGCTTGGCGTATCGAGGCGGGACACGACGGCGCCATTTGGCGGGGGCGAGGTTTCCGCGAAGCGCCGGGAGGGGCAACGACCGCCTCCCGATCCGGAACTCACCGCGCCAGACATCGCCAGGGATCTCCGTGACGGCGTCCACTTCCTGCTCTCGGACCACCAGGGCGCGGCCGAGCTCGCAGTCGACCCCACGACGGGCACCACGACGCGGCGCCGCACGAACCCGTTCGGCCTCGTCCGTGACGACTCGACGTCGTCCCCGGCGGGCTGGGTCGACGACAAGGGCTTCGTGGGCGGCACGATCCAGCAGTCCACGGGCCTGACGACGCTCGGGGCACGCGAGTACGACGCGGACACGGGCCGTTTCATCTCGGCCGACCCGATCATCGACTACGACGACCCGCAGCAGATCAACGGTTACGCGTACGCCAACAACAGCCCGGTCACCTTCAGCGATGCCACGGGCCTCAGGCTCGCGGACTGCGAGGGAGGCTGGCAGGAGTGCGGGCCGTGGCCCACGGCTCCGGTCACCGACACCAGCGACGGCACGGGCGACAACGGCGGCACGGGCAAGGGGACCACCTACACACCGGCCCAGGCCAAGGCGGACGAAGCCCGGGCCAAGGAGGACGCGGCCAAGAAGCGGGCGATCGCCATCGCCAAGGAGCTCGGCGCGATCATCGCCGACGAGCTGGGGATCACCGACACGCTGGACTGTTTCACCACCGGAGCTCTCGGCTCGTGCGGAGCCACGGCGGTCAACGTCGTCACGTCGCTGATCGGCGGTGGCCCTCTCGGCCGGCTTATCGGGAAGTACGGGTGGCGCCTCGACAAGGCGGCCGCTGTGGGCAAGCGGATCGTCGGGCTGGGCAAGAAGCTGTGGGACGACTTCAAGGGCTGGCGGAAGAGCAAGAAGGCCGCTGACAGAGCGGAGGAGGCAGCTGAGGAATGCAATGGCTTCATGCCGCACACCAAGGTTCTGATGGCCGACGGCACCACCAAGGACATCAAGGATGTCGATAGGAGAGCTGCGAGGACTCAAATGGCCGGCGAAATGAGCATGGAGCTGATCATCAGCCCTCGCGGCGAGCGCGTCCGAGAGGAGTTGGCGGACGCAGCTGCCTGGAGTCCGTATGCGGCGGAGCTGCGCCAAGTGCTCGGATTGGCGATCGAGAAGAGTGGCGCCGACTTCCTGGAGGTCGGTGAGCTGCTGGTGAGTGAACCCCTTCCCGACAGGCACCTCGGCCTTTTCAACGGTGTGGAGGTCCAGCCTCCGCAAGCGATTGATCTCGTCGAGGGAATGGCAGCCGGACGTGGGCCGTATTGTCGGCTTTCTGCCCCGGGGCGGCTTCTGATCGAGTCGGGATGGGACGGGGCTGTACACCTCTACACAACACGAGCGGCAGCCGCAGAACTGGCGGGGCTCCACGGCCAGGATGTGATTCCCCAGTGGCGCGACGCAAGTCCTGAATCCGCGGAAGTCTCGAACCCCGTCGATGCTGTCGCGGACGAGAGTTTCTGGGCGTCTGTGGCGGAGCTCTCCGAGCGCCTCACCCTGTTGTGCGAGCGCTGGGCCCACGGCGCTTACGGGTGCAGATGGTTCCGCGTGACTCGGGAGAATGCAGCCGAACTGGCTGGACTCGTGAGGCCACGCTCACTGGTCTGCGTGGCTACCGAGCCGGAGCTGCACCCCAGGCCCGAACTGCTGGAGGACGACTTCACCGCCTTCGTAGCCCCGTTGGCGCCAGGCGAGTTGGTCTACCGGGCCTACCCCGGTGGCGCCGATACGCTCTCCGAGGTCAAGGGTGAGGGTTTCTCGCTCATGCTGGCGGACAGCGTGATGGGCGCTCGGTGTGCCGTGGTGCCGGACTCGGACGGGGTGAACAGGGCGCAGTGGGAGAGCCCAGGGGAACCGTAGTCCGCAGCCGAGTGGCTGAACTCGATCAGGTGCGCCCCTGGTGAGGTGGTCTCCGGGACCGCGTGAGCCCGGGGTGTGCCGACTGTGGTGATCTCACCCCCCCTCGTGAACGTCCTGCGCCGCTCCCCCAACACCCCCGTCCCCGCGTGATAGGGAAACCCCTACGGCGCGAACTCACCAGTAATCAAGTCCTTGTTCACACCCCCCTCCTGCGTGAGAATGCGCATGACAAACGCGCGGGTGACCGGAGATTCTTCGGTCACCCCCTTCGTATGAGGGGACCCCCACATGAGAAAACCTCTCGGTGCCGCCCTCCTCGCCCTGGCAATAGCCGGGGCCGGCGCCGCACCCGCGATCGCGGCTCCCGTGGACTCTGCCGATTCCTTCGGCAAGAGCGCGGACGCGGGATCGGTCACGTCGGTGGTCAATGACACCGTCGCCTCCACCGCGGACACCCTCGGCCAGGTCCTGAACAGCCCCAAGGTCAAGGCCGTCAACTTCGCGGGCACCGTCGCGCTCAGCAACTGTTCCGGCTCCGTCGTCCGTTTCCCGGACTCGGAGGACAACGACCCGGCCCTGGTCATGACCAACGGCCACTGTCTGGAGACCGGCATGCCGGGCCCCGGCGAGGTCGTGGTCGACCGGGCCTCCAGCCGTACGTTCACGCTGCTCAACTCTTCGGGCAGCCGGGCCGGCACGCTGCGCGCCAGCAAGATCGCTTACGGGACGATGACCGACACGGACGTCGCCTTCTACCAACTCACCACCACGTACGCGCAGATCAAGAGCTCGTACAACATCAACCCGCTCACGGTGGCCGACACCCACCCGGTCAAGGGCACCGCCATCACCGTCGCCTCCGGCTACTGGAAGCGGCTGTACAACTGCAACATCGACGGGTTCGCCTACCAGCTCAAGGAAGGCGACTGGACCTTCAAGGACTCGGTCCGCTACACCTCCGCCTGCAACACCATCGGCGGCACCTCCGGCTCCCCCGTCATCGACCAGGCCACCAACAAGGTCGTCGCCGTCAACAACACCGGCAACGAGGACGGCCAGCGCTGCACGGTCAACAACCCGTGCGAGGTCGACGAGAGCGGCAACGTCACCGTTCGCCAGGGCATCAACTACGCCCAGGAGACCTACCAGATCCCCGCCTGCTTCGGCGTCGACAACAAGCTCGACCTGAACGCGAGCGGCTGCGTGCTCCCCAAGCCGTAACCACGGCCCGACGGGCGGGCGGCCCCCAGGTCACCGAGATCGATCACCGTGTCGATCACTGTGGTGTCCTGCGGACCGCCCGCCCTGCCAGTTCATCCGTCCGGCGCCCGTCCTCGATCACGAACCGGCCGTCGACGAGCACATACGGAATGCCCGTGGGGAGCTTCCTCGGCTCCTCGAAGGTCGAACCCGCCGCCACCGTGCGCGGGTCGAACAGCACCAGGTCCGCCCGATGGCCCTCGCGGACCAGCCCCCGGTCCGGCAGCCGCAGCCGCGCCGCCGGGCGCGAGGTCAGATGGGCCACGCACTCCTCCAGGGACAGGATCCCCAACTCCCGTACGTAGTGGCCGAGATAGTGCGGGAACGTGCCGTACGCGCGCGGATGCGGCTTGGTGCCCTGCAGGATGCCGTCCGAGCCGCCCGTGTGGACGCGGTGCCGCATGATCTCCCGCACGTTCTCCTCGTGGCCGACGTGCTGGAGGATCGTCGAGCCCAGCCGGTCCGCCAGGAGCAGGTGCCGGGCGGTGACCCAGGGGGCCTCGCCGCGCGCGTCCGCCGACTGCTGGACCGTACGGCCGACGAAGTCCCCGAGCGCCGGGTCGCTCACCCCCGAGATCTCGATGGTGTCCCACTCGATGGGCACGCCGTGGCAGCCGTCCGCGCCGATGACCTCCATGTGGTGGCGGATGCGCTCGGCCGTCCCCTCGTCCGACAGTCGCGCCAGGATCGCCTCGGGCCCGCCCTCGCTCGCCCAGCTCGGCAGCATGGCGACCAGCGTCGTGCAGCCGGGTGTGTAGGGGTAGGTGTCGAGGCTGATGTCCGCCCCTTCGATGAGCGCCTTGTCCAGCAGGGAGAGCAGCTCCGGCGCCCGGCCCTTGTTCACGCCGAAGTTCATGGTGGCGTGGGCCAGATGGAGGGAGCAGCCCGCTTCCCTCGTCAGGGCCACCATCTCCTCGTACGCCTGAAGCGCCCCGGCCCCGTAGGAGCGGTGGTGCGGGCAGTAGTAGCCGCCGTACGACGCCACGACCCGGCACAGTTCGGTCAGCTCGGCGTCCTTGGCGTACATGCCCGGCGTGTACGTCAGCCCCGACGACATGCCGACCGCGCCCTGCTCCATGCCCTCCGCGACCAGCCGCCGCATCCGGTCGAGCTCGTCCGGCGTCGCCGCCCGGTCCTCCCAGCCGACGGCGAGCGCACGGACCGTCCCCTGGGGGATGAGGTACGCCGCGTTCACGGCGATGCCCCGGCCGTCGAAACCGCGGTCGAGCCGGTCCAGGAACTCGCCGACCGTCCGCCAGTCGAAGTCGATGTCGTCACCGGAGCCGTTCCAGCCGGTGATCGCGCGGCGGACCTCGGCGAGCGTGCGGTCGTCCACGGGCGCGTACGACAGCCCGTCCTGGCCGATGACTTCGAGCGTGACCCCCTGCGCTGCCTTCGCGCTGTGGTCGGGGTCCCGCAGCAGCGCCAGGTCGCTGTGGGCGTGCATGTCGATGAAGCCGGGGGAGAGGATGAGGCCCTCGGCGTCCAACTCCCGCCGCGCCTCGGGCCGTTGGCAGCCTGCCGCGGCCGCCTCCTGGACGATCGACACGATCCGG
Source organism: Streptomyces sp. (assembly GCA_013362785.1). Lineage (GTDB taxonomy): Bacteria > Actinomycetota > Actinomycetes > Streptomycetales > Streptomycetaceae > Streptomyces. The sequence continues at coordinate 30,939 of JABFVM010000520.1, forward strand.
CCGCCGTCCACGACCACATCGGCGCGGTAGGAGGGACCGCCGCTGCCGTCCACGACCTCCGCGTCCCGGATGACGAGTTCTTCCACGACCGCCACCCCCTCTAGAAGAACGTGCGGATGTAGTCGACGACCGTCCCGTCCGCCTCCGCGACCGGGATCAGCTGCCACTTGTCGAACGACGTGCACGGATGGGACAGCCCCAGCCCGAGCCAGTCCCCGACCTCCAGATCCGCCTCCTCGGTCGTGCGCAGCCACGCGTGCTGGTCGGACAGCGCGGTCACCGAGATTCCGGTGGCCGGCCGCTCGGCGCCGCCGCGCCGGACCACCTGGGCGAACGGCAGATCGAGGTCGTACGCCGCGTCCCGCTTGCCCGCGTTGACGAAGGCCTGGTCGGCGGTGGGGCGGGAGACGACCTGGGTCCAGAGGCGGAAGGCCGGTTCGAGGGCACCCTCCTGAGGGACCCGATTGAAAGGGGTCAGCTTGCGGTAGTGGCCGTCGTCGTGCGAGACGTAGGCGCCGGAGCGCAGCAACTTCAGTACGGGGACGGAGAGTTCGGGGATCTCGGCGAACACCTCGGCCACCGCGTCGAACCAGGCGCTGCCGCCCGCGCTCACGACGATCTCCTCCAGCCCCGCGAACCGCCCCGCCTTGTCGAACTCCACGGCGAGAGCGACCAGCCGCCGCAGCCAGGCGTGCACCCGCTCGGGGTTCGCCTGCGGGACCTCGCCCTCGTAGCCCGCGACACCGACCAGCCGCAGCGTCGGCACGGAGGACACCGCGTCCGCGACCGCCGCGCACTCCGCCTCCGTACGGACGCCGGTACGGGCGCCGTCACCGGCGGCGAGCTCCACGACGACGTCCAGCGGGCGGGTGGCCCCGGCACTTCGCAGCGCCGCGTCCATCAGCTCCACGCCGCGCACGGAGTCGACGTAACAGACGAGGCGGAAGTCGTCGTCGGCGGCCAGCTCACCGGCGATCCAGCGCAGGGCGGCCGGGTCCACGAGTTCGTTCGCGAGGAAGACCCGCTCGATGCCGTACGCCCGGGCCACCCGCACCTGGTGCGGTACGGCGAGCGTGATGCCCCAGGCGCCGTGCTCGATCTGCCGCTGGAACAGCTGGGGCGCCATGGAGGTCTTGCCGTGCGGGGCGAAGGCGAGGCCGTGGCGGGCGGCGTACGTCTCCATCAGGTCGAGGTTGTGCTCCAGTCGCTCGGCGGAGAGCGCGAGCACGGGCGTGGCGAAACCGTCGGTGAAGAGGTTGCGGCGCTGGGCGGCGAGTTCGGTGACGGTGAGGCCGTCGGCGTCCGGGGGGAGGCCCTTGAAGCGGTGGTCGACGCGTTCCTCGGCCAGGCGGGCGAGCGCCTCGTTGCTCATGGAACCTCCCTGATCTGCGGCGTTGCATCTTCTGCAACACTCATTGCGTATATCGCTTACCGCTGTCTAACATCTCGGCCAACCAGGGGTCAACGGAGCCGCCGACCCATCCGCACAAGGTCTGGAGCTACGACGATCGTGACCATCACCGGACCCTGCAATGCCCCCGACGTCCTGGACGTCGTCGCGCTCGGCGAGTCCATGGTCACCTTCCTGCCCACCCGCCCCGGGCGGCTCGCCGATGTGCCGTCGTTCGAGCGGGGGATCGGCGGTGCGGAATCCAACGTCGCATGCGCCCTGGCTGCCGCCGGCCACCGCACGAGATGGGTCAGCCGAGTCGGCGCGGACGGGTTCGGTGACCATCTGGTGGAGGCGATCGGGGGCTACGGCGTCGACGTCTCGGCGGTGCGGCGGGACCCGGTGCGGCCGACGGGCGTGTACTTCCGCACGGCGGGGGACCGGGCCACGGACGCGCATGAGGTGGCGTACTACCGGGCGGGGTCGGCGGCGTCGGCGATGTCCGTGGAGAACGTGGACCTGAGCACGGCGCGTTCGGGGCGGGTGCTGCATCTTTCGGGGATCACGGCGGCGTTGTCGGAGGGATGCCTGGGGTTGATGCGGGAGTTGACGGCTTCTGGAGAGGGGCGCCCGCTGGTCTCGTTCGACGTCAACTACCGGGCGGGGCTGTGGAGGGACGGCGACGGGCCGGGTGTGCTGCTGGAGCTGGCGCGCGGGGCCGATGTCGTGTTCGTGGGGGAGGACGAGGCGGAGGAGGCGTGGGGGATTTCGGGGGGACCGGAGGCGGTGCGGGCTGCGTTGCCGGAGCCGGGGGTGTTGGTGGTCAAGCAGGGGGGAGTGGGGGCGACGGTGTTTGGATCGGCTGCGGGTCGTGGGGGGCTGGTCGCGCAGTTCCCCGCGCCCCTTGGGGCGTCCGACGGGACCGTTTCGCAAGCTGCGAAGGGCGTTCAGTCCGGCCACGTCACCCCAGTCGCAACACCGCGCACCTTTGTCCCGGCCCTCCGCGTGGACGTCGCCGCAGCGACCGGTGCCGGTGACGCCTTCGCCGCCGGCTTTCTGTCCGCCACCCTGCGCGGGCTGCCCATACAGGAGCGCCTACGCCACGGTCACCTCTGGGCCGCAGCCGCCCTCACCTCGCCCGGCGACCTCGCCGCACCCCCCGACCGCGACACCGCCGACCGCCTGGCCGCCCTGGACGGCGTCGGGTGGGAGAAACTTCGACTCGGCCCCGGCTGGACGCAAGCCGCAGGAAGGGCCGACGAGGAGGTACGTACGCCATGAGCCAGACCGTCGACCGAGCACTGAGCATCCTGCCGCTGCTCGCGGAGGGCCCCGCCGACCTCGGCCAGGTCGCCGACCGCCTCGGCGTCCACAAGTCCACGGCCCTGCGCCTGCTGCGCACGCTCCACGAACACGGCCTGGTCTACCGCCAGTCCGACCAGCGCTACCGCCTCGGCGCCCGCCTCATCGCCCTCGCCCAGGAGGCGATGGAGAACCTCGACATCC
>JABFVM010000264.1 GCA_013362785.1 Streptomyces sp.
CGGGCGCCGGTGCCTGGGCGGCCGGGGCGCCGAACGCGGGCGGCGCGGCGGCCTGGGCGGGCGGGGCGAAGCTCGGACTGGCACCGGGAGCGGCCCCAGTCTGCGGCTGCTGCGGGGCGGCGGGTGCCTCCTCCTCGGCGACCTCGCCGCCGAAGTTCCTCAGCAGCGCTTCGAGGCCACCGTCGAAGCCCTGGCCGACGGCGGCGAACCGCCAGACGTCCTTCAGGTAGAAGTCGCCCAGCATCACGGCGCGTTCGGTGGAGAACTCCGAGCCGTTGAAGGCGTACCGGGCCACCTCCTCGCCGCCGGCGACGATACGGACGTATCCGGGGCCGACCTGCGACATCTGTCCGGCGCCGTCGATCGTCGCCGTGAAGGACAGCTTCTGGATCTGCGGGGGGATCTTGTCGAGCGTGATCCGGAAGGACTCCGTGTCACCGGCCTGGGCGCCGAGGAGCTGAACCGCTTCCTCGGGGGACTTCGGCTGGTTGAAGAAGATGAAGTAACGGTCGTCCGAGAGCCGTTCGTCGGCGTCGAGACCGAAGCAGCTGATGTCGAAGGTCAGCCCTGGGGCGGCGATCTGTACCCCTACGTACAGATCCGTGCCCGCCGTGAGGTCACTGATCCTGGCCTTGTGGCCGCGTTGGAATTCCCTGGCCATGCGTAACGACCGTCCCCCATCCCGAAGTGAGTGCGTCGCGCCAGGCTAACGGCAAACTCGGACATCGGACGAAGCCGGTACAGACCCGGTACACAACCCCGGACCAGGGGGACCGGAAGCATTGCCTCCGGAGTGTTTCAGGGCGCGGTCACTCGCCCCGCGCGCCGGGCACATGGGGCAGCCGCTCGGCGGCGACCACACCTTCCAGATAGCCCTTCGCCCGCTCGGTGCGGGGATAGTCCTCCAGCAGCCGCCAGAAACGGGGGCCGTGACCGGGCACCAGAAGATGCGCGAGTTCGTGCAGGAGGACGTAGTCGACGACGTACTCGGGCATACCCTGCAAGCGGTGCGAAAGACGGATACTTCCCTCGGCGGGGGTGCACGAGCCCCAGCGCGTGTTCTGGTTGGTGACCCAGCGGACCGAGCTGGGCCGGGCCCGGCCGTCGAAGTACTGTTCCGACAACTGCTCCGCCCGCTCGGCCAGTTCGGCGTCGCCGAGGACCTGTTTGCTCTCCTGGGCGGCCAGCTTGTCGAGCATGACGTTCACCCAGCGTTGCTCCTCGGCCTCGGACATCCGGGCAGGGATGAGCACGACGGTGCGATCACCCTCGCGGTACGCCGAGACCGTCCGGCGGCGCCGGGCGCTTCTGCGGACCTCGATCGCGGTCGCCCCCGAGCCGCTCGGCGGCGGGCTCTTGGTGCTGCGCTGTGGCGTTCCGGCACGGTGCAGTGGGTCGGCGGACACGCCCCGACGTTACCCGCTGCACATGCGGGAAGTCCCGACTCCGGGACGGTTCGATGCCGATCCCCCATCCATGCGTTTGATTTGTACGACGAATATCCACCACCTGTGGACAACTTTCGACGCAGAGCGCCGCGTCGGGGCATGCTGACAGTCATCGGCGGAGCTACGACCGAGCTCCATCGGCACACGGGGACGTTCCACGACGGCTACGGGGGCCAGTTCATGCACGCGACGGTTTCGGCAGTTTCAGTAGATTCGCCGCATTCGGCAGACTCGGCGGACGCATCGCCTACGGCGGTTCCGCAGGCGCCACTGGTGAAGCCCGCCCTCAGGCGCGGGTGGCGCGACCTCAACACCGTGCAGTTCGGGATGACTCCGGCGCACGCTCTGACACTGGGTCCGATGGACACGGCCACGGGCAGTTTCCTCGACCTTCTCAACGGCACCCGCGGGCCGGCGCTACTGCGCGAAGAGGGACGCCGGATGGATCTGCCGGACGGTCATGTCGACGGGCTGGTGCGGCGACTGGCGCGGGCCGGCCTGCTCGACGACGCGAAGGGCGGCGGCCCGGCCGTCGACGCCCTGCGCCGCAAGAAAGAGGTACTGGACCGGCTGCGCCCCGATCTGGCCTCCCTCTCCCTGACCACGTCCGAGCCGGGCGAGGCGATGGACCGGCTGGCCGCCCGCCGCTCGCTGCGTGTGCAGGTGCGGGGCGCCGGCCGGGTGGGCGCGCTGGTGGCCTCGCTGCTGTCGGGCGCGGGAGTCGGCGAGGTCGACGTGCGCGACGTCGGCCGGGTCGAGCCGTGGGACGTGGCGCCGGGCGGGCTGCCCGCCGAGGCCGTCGGCGACCGCAGGGACGAGGCCGCGCGACGGGCGGCACGGCACTGGGCACCGGACCGTCCACCACGCCGCGGCCCCCGTTCGTCTCGCGGGGAGGAGAGCGCAGGCCACTCCCTGGTGATCATCGTCCCGCGCGACGACGTCGCCGTGCACGCGCCCTCCCCGTCCGCGGCCGAACCCCTCATCACTTCCGGTACGCCCCATCTGTACGCCGGTGTCGTGGAGGGAACCGGCGTCGTCGGCCCGCTCGTCCTGCCCGGCGAGACCGGCTGCGCCGGCTGTCTCAACGAGGGGCGAACCGATCGGGACCCGACCTGGCCCCGCCTGGTCGCGCAGTGGCGCTCGGGTTCCGGAAAGTCACGCCACGTACCGCCCTGCGATCTCGCGCTGGCCACGACGGTCGCCGGGCTGGCGGCCGCGCACGCCCTCGCCTTCCTGGACGGCCACGTTCCGTCGAGCGCCGGTGCACGCTGGGAAGTGTCTCTGCCCGGTCTGAGCTGGCACGCCCGACCGGTGTGGGCACATCCGGCCTGCCCGTGCGGCGCCACGGAGAAAGGTGAGGGAGAACACCCCTCGGAGGACGAGGGGTCACACGCGACAATGGGGGAGCGACGGCCGTCGAAGAAGTCGGGCCGTGAGGCAGCCGCTGAGCGGACGGCCGGGACCTGGAGGGCGCATGTCTGATCTTCCCCGCAAGGCGGTCACGCGTACCGCCAAGCTCGCCGCGCTACCGCTCGGCTTCGCCGGGCGGGCGACCTGGGGACTGGGCAAGCGGATCGTCGGCGAGTCCGCGGAGATCGTCGGCCGTGAGCTGCAGCAGCGCACCGCCGAGCAGATGTTCAAGGTGCTCGGCGAGCTCAAGGGCGGCGCGATGAAGTTCGGCCAGGCCCTGTCCGTCTTCGAGTCGGCCCTGCCCGAGGAGATCGCCGGCCCCTACCGCGCGGCGCTCACGAAGCTCCAGGAGGCGGCGCCCCCGATGCCGACGCGCACCGTGCACACGGTGCTGGCGGAGCGGCTCGGCAAGGACTGGCAGGAGCTGTTCCTTGAGTTCGAGGACAAGCCCGCCGCGGCGGCCTCGATCGGCCAGGTGCACCGGGGGGTGTGGCACGACGGCCGTGAGGTGGCGGTCAAGGTGCAGTACCCGGGAGCGGGCGAGGCCCTGCTCTCCGACCTGAACCAACTGAGTCGCTTCGCCCGGCTGTTGGGTCCGCTGATCCCCGGTATGGACATCAAGCCGCTGATCGCGGAGCTCAAGGACCGGGTCTCCGAGGAACTGGACTACGGCCTGGAGGCACAGGCCCAGCAGGCGCACGCGGAGGAGTTCGTCGACGACCCGGACGTCGTCGTGCCGGCGGTGGTCCACCACTGCGACCAGATCCTGATCACGGAGTGGATCGACGGCGTGCCGCTGTCGGAGGTGATCTCCGACGGCACCGAGGAGCAGCGTGATCGCGCCGGCCAGCTCCTCGCCCGTTTCCTCTTCTCCGGCCCGGCCCGCACCGGCCTCCTGCACGCCGACCCGCACCCCGGTAATTTCCGTCTGCTGCCCGGTGACCCGGACAACGGGGAGGACTGGCGGCTCGGCGTCCTGGACTTCGGCACCGTCGACCGCCTCCCGGGAGGCCTGCCGACGCCCATCGGTGACTCTCTGCGCCTGACCCTGGACGGCGAGGCGGACACCGTCTACGAGCTGCTCTGTGCCGAGGGCTTCGTCAAGGAATCAATAGAGCTGGACCCCGACGCCGTCCTCGACTACCTCCTGCCGATCATCGAACCGGCCCAGGTCGACGAGTTCACCTTCACCCGCGGCTGGATGCGCAGCCAGGCCGCCCGGGTGGCCGACCCCCGCTCCCCCGCCTACCAGCTGGGCAAGCAGCTCAACCTGCCCCCGGCCTACCTCCTCATCCACCGAGTGACGTTGAGCACCATCGGTGTGCTGTGCCAGCTGGGCGCGACGGTTCGTCTGCGTGAGGAGCTGGAGGAGTGGCTGCCGGGGTTCGCTGCGCAGGAGCCGACGGACGAGGAGGGGTCGGCGGCAGAGGCGTGAGAGGGGCTACCACCAGGCGGAGTCGAGTCGCCCCTCGATCGCCCTGAGGTTCTCCCGGGAGCAGGTGTCGCAGAAGTACTGGCGAACGCCGTTCTCCACGGAGCAGGTCCAGGTGGGCTGCGAGCCCTCGGCCCGAGTGCCGCAGCGGGCGCACACGAGGGGCTGGGGCTCCTGGGCGGAGCCGCCGTTGTCACTGCCTCCGGAAAGACTCGTCACTCGGTGACGATACCTCCGCCGCTCTCCGATCGGCGGGCACAACGCACCGCGGGGGCCGGTCCGTTCGCACGGACCGGCCCCCGCGGGGAGTCACCGCTTCCCCGGGTGGGGAGGCCACCTTCTGGCGGTGTGGTCGGTTACTGCATGACCGCCCGGGCGAGCGCACGGCGGGCGCGCATCGAGGCGCGCTCGGCGCGGCGCTGCATACGGCGCGCGGTCGCCAGCTCCACGGCCTGGCGTTCCCGCGCGGCCGCGTGCCGGCGCTCTTGCATATGCGCACGTGCCAGGGCTTCTTGGATGAGTTGCATCTCTCGGTTCCTGTTCTGACGCGAGTCGTTCGCGCCACTGGTGGTGAAGTCTTCAGGCGCGGAGCCTGCGAGTTCGTGGGTGGACGGCTTCATCGGGGCCTGCTTCTGGGGGTCGTGCGTGAAGGGACGGTCGATCGTTCCTGCGGTGTTCATGCCGTGACCGGGTTCTTGCGCGGGCGACCACGCGGCCGCTTCCGGGCGACGACGACACCCTGGACGAACAGCTCGCCACCCCAGACGCCCCAGGGCTCACGCCGCTCCTTGGCGCCGGCGAGGCAGGCCTCGATCAGCGGGCAGGTGCGGCAGAGGGACTTGGCGTACTCGACGTCCGCCGGCGACTCGGCGAAGAAGACCTCCGGGTCGTAGGAGCGGCAGGGGACGGGCACGCCGAGGTTCTCGATGGCGTCGTCGAGCGCGGTGAGCGCAGTGAGCGGGGTCAAGGTGGAGTCCTCCGTGAGGCCGGGCTTGGGAATCGCGTCTGAAGGCGGTACTGACGGGGCGTGCGCTTCGAGTTGCACGGTTGGTTTTCCTCGTCTGTTCGTTCCGGTCCTGTGGGACCGGGTGGCGGCTGGTACCGGGTTCTTTTCTTGTCCCGAGGCCCCTTCGCTCCGTCGTCCCCGTTGGAGGACAAACAGAAGGGCCGCGGATCCCGGATGGGGTTCCGCGGCCCTGAAGGCGCCGGCCTGATCGACTGTCAGGCTGGATCACTCCAGGGTTCTGGCCCACGGAAGGCCCACATCTGGTGGTGCTGCGTCGTCTGCTTCCGGAATCCGGCACCGGTCGCCGTAAAGGCATAGGCCTGCGCCTTTGCCTCTACTGCCGCTTCCAGTGCCTTGGTCGGTCGCTCATTGCGCTCACTGACGGGAAGACCCGCCAGAGACAGGGAGGACGCCGGACGGGCGGCACGAATGCCGGACAGACCGGTGCCCTGGTTCGAGGCGCCGAGCATGCACAGGGAAGCGACGACCGAGCGATCGGTCATTTTGACGGTGCTGATGGAGCTGCTGTAGATGCTGATCACTGGACTCGCCTCCTCTCGGCGTCTCGGGGGACTGGGATGAACCAGTCCGACGGGTATGCAAGTAGAACACGGAATTGGGGCCTCCGAGAAGGCCTCCGTTCCCGTGGCTAAGAACCTATGGGGATTGCTGGGGCATGCGCAAACTATTTTTTCGACGAGTTCGCATCATTCCCCGTCGACGCCCTCCCCAGGCTCCTGGCCTGCGCAGATGGCCAGGACATCGGCTCCGTAGCGGTCGAGCTTCCGCTTGAGGACACCGGAGATGCGGGACAACTCAACCGGACTGCTCGGCTCCGCCTCGGCGATGGCCATCAGGGTTCTGTCCGTGAAGATGCAGAAGTCCGGCTGGCCGCTGAGCCGGGCCTGCACGCCACGCCATTCACGGAGCCGTTCGTAGAGGCCCTCGTCCATGTCGGAGGGACAGTCCTCGCAGCGCATCAACTTCATCTCACCGGCGTCCGTGAGGGTGCGCCCGCAGACGCGGCAGCGGGCCGGAGTGCGCTGGGCCCGTCGCGGGACGGCGTCCGGTCTGCTCGTGAAGCCCCGCTCGACGCCTCCGGAGCCCGCCGCGGCGGTGCGCCCGACCGTGGCGGACGAGCCGGGCCGCAGTCCGTCGAGAAAGCGGCTGGGACGGCGGTTGGGGCGACCGCCCGGCGCGCGGGTGAGTGCCCAGGAGACATGAAGGTGCCGGCGGGCGCGGGTGACACCGACGTAGAGGAGGCGGCGCTCCTCCTCGATCTGCTCGTCGGTCTTTGCGTAGGTGATCGGCATCATGCCCTCGGCGACGCCGACCAGGAAGACGACGTCCCACTCCAGGCCCTTGGCCGAGTGCAGGGAGGCGAGGGTGACGCCCTGGACGGTCGGGGCGTGCTGGGCGTTCGCCCGTTCGTCCAGTTCCGCGACGAGGTCGGCGAGGGTGGCGCCCGGTTTGGCGGCGGCGAAGTCCTGGGCGAGGTTCACCAAGGCTGCGAGCGACTCCCAGCGCTCTCTGACGGCGCCGGAGCCGGCCGGGGGCTCGGTCGTCCAGCCCTCCCCCGACAGCACGGCACGCACCTGCGAGGGCAGGTCGACGACGTCGTCGAGGAGGGAGTCGTTGCCCCCGAAGCGGGCCGCTCCGCGCAGGGCGATGCCCGCCTTGCGCACCTCGGGCCGGTCGAAGAAGCGCTCGGCGCCCCGCAGCTGGTAGGGCACGCCCGCGTCGGCGAGGGCCTGCTCATAGGTCTCGGACTGGGAGTTCGTGCGGAACAGGATGGCGATCTCGCTGGCCGGAACGCCTGCGTCCATGAGTTCCCGGATGCGGCGGGCGGCGCCCTCGGCCTCGGCGGGCTCGTCGGTGTACTCGGTGTAGACGGGTTCGGGACCCGGGTCGCGCTGGGAGATCAGCTCCAGGCGGTGGTCGGCGGCGCGGCCCCGGGCCTGGGCGAGCAGACCGTTGGCGAGGTGGACGACCTGGGGGGTGGAGCGGTAGTCGCGGACCAGCTTGACGACCGTGGCGCCGGGGTGACGGGTGCGGAAGTCCAGCAGATGGTCGGGAGTTGCTCCTGTGAACGAGTAGATCGTCTGGCTGGCGTCACCGACCACGCACAGGTTGTCCCGGTTGCCGAGCCAGAGCTCCAGCAGGCGCTGCTGGAGCGGGCTGACGTCCTGGTACTCGTCGACGACGAAGTGCTGGTACTGGGAGCGGACCTGGTCGGCGATGTCGTGGCGGTCCTGGAGGATGCCGACGGTGAGCAGCAGGACGTCCTCGAAGTCGATGACGGAGCGGTCCCGCTTGAGGTCCTCGTAGACGTTGTAGATCTGGGCGGTCTCGGCCGGGTCGCGGGGGGCGTCGCGGCCGGCCTTGGCGGTGGCGAGCGCGTAGTCGGCGGGGACGGTCTGGGTGACCTTGGACCACTCGATCTCTGCGGTGACGTCCCGCAGCTCGTTCCGGTCGAGGCGGATGTGGCAGGCGGCGGCCGCGTCGGCGACGAGCTGGATCTTGCGGTCGACGAGCCGGGGCATTGAGCCGCCGATCGCTTTCGGCCAGAAGTACTGGAGCTGACGCAGGGCTGCCGAGTGGAAGGTGCGGGCCTGCACTCCGGCGGCGCCCAGCTGGCGCAGCCGGCCGCGCATCTCTCCGGCAGCGCGGTTGGTGAAGGTGACGGCGAGCACGCTGGACGGCTGGAGGATGCCGGCGCGCACCCCGTAGGCGATGCGGTGGGTGATCGCCCGGGTCTTGCCCGTACCGGCGCCCGCGAGCACGCACACCGGCCCGTGCAGGGCGGTGGCCACCTCGCGCTGCTCGGGGTCGAGCCCTTCGAGCACCGCGTCGGCAGAGTCCGGTGCCTGCGGGAAGAGGGTGGAGTGCGTTGCTGCTGTCACACGGCCATGCTGCCAGGTCGCTGGAGACGGCTGTGCCGGTTGTCCACAGGCAGGCACTGATAGTCGTACTAATGCGGCAGGCGTCACGTGCCAGGCATACCCCGGGTGGGAATGGCACCGGGGTCGCGTACGTTCCCTCTTCGAACGATCCGATCCCCGAGCCATCCAAGGAGCGCGCGAGACATGCAGGGCACTGTGACGATGTACAGCACGACGTGGTGCGGTTACTGCCAGCGGCTGAAGAAGCAGCTGGAGCGCGAGGGCATCGCGTACACCGAGATCAACATCGAGCAGGACCCGGAGTCCGCGGCGTTCGTCGAGAAGGCGAATGGCGGAAACCAGACGGTCCCGACCGTGCTCTTCGGGGACGGTTCGACGCTGACGAACCCCTCGCTGGCTCAGGTGAAGCAGAAGATCGGCGTGTGATCGACGCGTAAAGAAGGAGGGTGGCCGTCCCGGCTCGGGGCGGCCACCCTTCCTTTTTGCGCTCGGCTGCTTCCCTCAGCGGTCAGACACTGCGGGTCGGCAGCGGCTTGCCGTACCAGAGCTCGATCAGGCGGGCCGCGATCGAGATGCCGTAGGGCGGCAGGACCTCGCCGGATTCGAACGCGGCGCCCAGTTCCTCACGGGAGAACCAGCGGGCCTCGTGGATCTCGTC